>CAKTAA010000036.1 GCA_934526185.1 uncultured Eubacteriales bacterium
GACGCTCCACTCGTCAGCGTTTCCTGCTCTATAATTCTTAGATTTACTTTGTCAGCTTTTAACCTAATCATATTTTTTCCTCCGTATTACGCGCCGCCAATGATGACGAAATCCACGGTTTGCGCCGCATGATTTGCGGTAGAATAAAAGGTAAAGTCTGTCGTATTTTTCGTCTGTATAAAAATCTGTCCGTTATAGTTCATATAGTCACGCAAAACCGGTATCACGATATAGTCTGTCGATGTGCGCTCCTTTCTGGTCGGGAACGTTACCGTATTCGTACCAGCTGACAGCCCCATTTTGCTTATCGTGAAGATTACGCTTTTCCAGGTTTGATTCCCATCGTCGTATATGGTTAGCGGATCACCTGTGCTGCTGTACCGCATACCATATGCGCCTGTTTCAGAATCAATACGCAGCGCTCCGATATGTTTAAAAATGTCATCGGGTACAGCGTCGATACCCTTTCCGAATTCGGCGGCGGTTGTATCCTTGAGCAAAGCAGCTTTGTTTAACGGGGTTCCTGTTTGCTGCCATCCCTCAGCATTGATACCGTTCAAATCAATCGGCAGATTGCCGGCAATTAATGCTGCGCGGAATTCTTCCCAGGTTGTTGTGTTTGTAATAGCCGATTTCAAAAACCGGCTGTTGCCTTCCCCCTTAATGATTCCATCGGTCATATTTCTCCACTCCTGCTTTCTCCGCTGTTCCAAAAGGACAGCAGCATTCTTTTTATGGCGTATTCTGTATCCGCCAGAATTTTTTCTATGTCGTTAGCCTCCTGCCACGTTAGAAAAGACATATCAAGCGGAACTGCGGGCGTCGATTCGGCAGCGGTGAACAACGAACGGATTTTAGATATATTATCGAGATATCTTGTCAAATCCTCTTGTGTGGGTATATCTGTCAGCGCCCAGTCTGTTTTTGATGTCATTGCTGTGTCATATCCGAGTGCACCTAAGAGCTCGGATAAGGCTTTTACGGCCGTCTCCACTCGATTATAATCAATATAAGGGGTATATGCACCGCGCATTCCGGTGTTCCATTCCGTCTTTTCCGCGTCTGTCATAGCACTGTAGCCCTTGTTCTTCAATGCGGTCCATCGGTTTACATCGGCCTGTGTCCTGTCATATATCAAATTCTCCGTTATTCTCACTGAAGCACCTCGCAGTCTGCCGCCACTGTATTTGACAACGTAATTTCCTCACTTAATAGGTGACCTGTCGCTGTCTCGCCAAGAGCATTCGGTATGGTCACGCAGTCACCGAGCAGCTCTCCGCTCCAAACAATTTTTGCTCTGTTGGTATTTCGTCTCGTATAATAATCATAAACCCTCTGTGCTACAGCCTGTCCGATACTGTTTGATACAAGCGTCGCACCGGTTACCTCGATAACATTCTTCTTGTCGTTTGCGTTCACGTCAGGATTCGAAACCGTATAAACTGTTGTGGTGTCGTTGTATTTCACATCGCCTATAACAATGCTCCCTGCGTTATCCTGCGTATATGTATGCGCCGTGACACGAACCTGTGTAACAATTGCAGCAACATCAGTTGTAGTGCCCGGAAATGTTTTGCTTTCGCCGATTGTTTTTGCTGCGCTCCCTTGCCTGAATATACGGATCCCGTTTTGTCCGTCAGTGGAAGCGCATACTCCCCATGCAAAAAACACCTGCTGCAAAGCTTCGCGCTTGGTACACGGCAGAATAGCACCTGTCAGGTTTGTATCCTCAATCTCTGTGCTGTATGATACGGCAAAATCACCGTCAATGATATACTCTATCAGCTGCATGGCAGATTGATTGCTATAGACGCCGCCGGCAAACGGCGAAGCGTCAAGCACCCCAAACGCGTCCTGACAACGGATGTTGTATAAGTTTCGTCCCGCCCGGCTGTGTTCTTCGACATAGTATACGCCTATCAGATTTTCACTGCTGTAAGCTTCCATAGGCTGTTTAAACTGAAACATAAAATCCACATTGCTTCGGCTGTCGAGCGTCCAGTCCAATGTGCTGACGGGGATCTCCGACGAAATAAGGCTGCATTGATTTGTAATTTTTGCATTTCGGATTTCTGTCATATCAAATGTGCGGTAAACGCCGAAAACAATTTGATCCAATTTTGCAAATTTATACGGAAGGCTTGTTTCCGACAGTGTAAGCACAACGCGATTGAAGCTGGAAGCCCTCTTTTCACAGAAATATACAGAGCGGTCCGGCGAAAAATCTCCCTCCGCCTTCAGAACGGTTCCTTGGTACCACTTTATATTGACCGAACTGCAAAAGCCGCCTGATGCCTCATGGAAGAACAATGTCAAACCGACGGACGAATACTGACTGTCAAAGACAATTTCAATCATGGGATTTGACAGGAATTTGCAGTCGGCACCGCTCAGCTCCGACGACCAGAAAGGAGCAGTTCCGCTGAATGGTTCAAACGTACCGTCCAGGCCGCATTCGTTGAGTTCGCCTGTAATCGCAGGGGAGGAGTGATATCCGTCAGCCAACGAAAGCGTGGAAAACACCGACGCATTTTCACTTGAAAAAACGGCATCATCCGACGCTCCCGGGGCAATATCCTTATATAGAATCGTCGTTTTGCTCATGATGGCCTCTCCCTTGCATCCATCGGAACGAAATTGATTTCAATTTCATCCCAATAGTTGACGCCGTCCGCAACAGTTCTCAGCTTTCGAGAGCCTGATGTATAATACGCTTCGTATGCTATTGATGTCTGTCCGTCAGCCGCCTCTATTGTAACGCTGTCGTCTGTGGAATGTGCTATCAGATAGTCCCACAGGGCATCAAAGTCACGGCAATTTTTGCCATTAAAAAACGTAAGCTTATGCCCGATATAAGTGCCGATAATGTCCCGTATCATTCTGCCCGACAGAGCACGGCCGGCGTTTTCGCCGTCAAGCACGTCGAAATTTTCTTCAAGACCGGAAATGGCGACCGTAACGTCAAATGACTGATTGTTAATTTTGAAATAGTTCATACATCAAACCTCGACAAGCCGGACGCCGACGCGCCGGCTTTCTTTGCTGCCGTATTTATATACCAGCTTGGCGAATTGCCGGCCTTCAATTTCCATGATAAGCGTGTTATCACCCCCGCCGCTTCCACCGCTTTCCTCCCGAACGATTCTGCGCAGCAGAGCCTCCGGCGCTTCGATATTGTATCCGCTTTTCTGATCTCCGAGTACCGCCATAAATTCCCTGTTCGGAGGTATCACAGCTCCCTGTGCAAGGTGCGGAATCTTCGGCGCTTCTTCGGGAATTTCAAACCCCCAGTCCTGTCCGATTAAATCCCCAAGGAAGCCAATTGCGTCTCCCACGCCGTTGACTACGTCTCTGAGAGCGCCGTATAGCTTATCCCACAGATAATTTATGCCGTCGATGATTTTGTTAATGGGATATTGTACCAGACCGTAAAAGGAATCCCATATCCCCTTGAAAAACTGCTTGATCCCCTCCCAGGCTTCTTCCCAATCACCTGTAAAAACGCCCTTGATAAATTTAATAACCCCTTTGAGTGATTCTACCAAATCGCCGACAGCATCGAATATTACACCGAAAAGCTCACCGCATATTCGAGTGATTGTGTTTATTACTTTTGTAACTGGCGGGCCGAGCTTCTCTACAACCCAATTCACTATCGGTAGGATGCATTCGTTATATATTTCCTCCGCCGCCAGTATTAGTTCTGCAACAAACTCGCATATTTTCTTCCACAACGGTTCAATGTGTTCTCTCCAGAGTTCATCAACGGTTTTGCATATTTCATCCCACACCGGTTTTATTACCGTTTTCCATATATTTTCTAAGGTTTCAGATGTTCCGGTTATCGCTTCGTCTATACCGGCGAATATTGGTTCTCCGTACTCCTCCCAGGTTTCGATGACACCGGTCCATAACCCGTCCCATATTTCCTGGATTATGACCAATGCCGGTTCTATCCCCTCTTTCCACAGTATCAGGAAAAGTTTGTTGACCTCCTCGAACAGCGTACCGATTGTAGTGGTAACGCTCCCAGCAAACTCGGTAAGCATGGGAAGTATTTCTTCCACAAACTTTTTGAAGCACGGCTCAACTATTGTACTCCATATACCGCCAAACACCATATTAAAGGTCTCAAGCAGTCCTCCGATTATACCGCCCACAGTTGATACAAAGGTTTGCAGAAATGCCGTGAAATCTCCGTCAAACCACTTTTTCAGCGGTGCACCCAGCTTTGCTATCCTTTCCCAGACGCCCTTGAAGGTACCGAAGAGTTTGTCCAAAGGTTCTTTTACAGCGTCGAAAGCTTCTTTTACACCGTTTTTCAGAGGTTCTATGATCTCTAAAAACGACGTAAGAAACCTCTCTATGCTGTTTTCAGCCGAATCGGTGTCTACCTCAAGCTCGATTTTCTGAGATGCAGCAGAGGCAGGCAAAAGAGCTGCCCCGGCAGCTCCGACCTGCGACGAATCCGACGCGCCGCCCAACTTGTTGATTTCATCAAATCCAGCGAGCATTTTTTTCTGTGCCTTTGCGGTGTTTTCCGTGGCTTCCGTCAGTGCGTTTTGATTTTCTACACTCTGTTCAATGCCGGACGTTATATCCTGCACTGTTTCCCTCGTCTGCTCCATTTGCGTATTTGCGCCGCCGAAAATAGAAGATATAAAGGTGTTGAGGGTATTGGCCATACTGATTAGGCCGGAAACAATTTCATTGAGAATTTTCACAAGCGGCGTAAGGAATTTAATAATTGCCTGACCGATAACCGACATGAATTCCTGCCACTGCATAGAGAGGATACGTGTCTGATTCGCCCATGAATTCGACGTTCGGGCAAAGTCACCATTGGCAAGCGCTGTCTGTTCGAGAACAAAATTATAGCGAAGCCCGACGAGCTCCGCTTGTGTCATATCAGAAATATTTTTGGTGATGCCCTGCGACAGCGCGTATGCCTGGAGATTGGCCTGCGTCATGACGACGCCCAAATCTTTCAGCGTCTCCGTCTCTCCCGTAAATACACTTTTCAGCTTTGTGTCAGCCAGCTCTTGGGAAATGTTGTAAAAAGACGCAATATCGCCGCTCAGTCCCGTCAGGCTCAGCGCCATATCGGACGCGGCATCCTCACTGATACCCATGCCCTTGGCCATTGCCATATAGGTGGAAGCGGTTTTTTTCGCGGCCAGCTGTGACATGCCGAAGCTTTGCACGGCGCTGTCTGCAAATTCTTCCATTTTGTATGATAGTTCGCCGAACGCTACGTCAACTACATTTTGTACCTCCGCAACATTGCTCCCCAGCTCGACCGCCTGTTTGCCGAAATCGATCAACGCTTTTACGCTAAATGCGGCGGCCATGACGGCGCCGAGTTTTTTCACTGAGGATGTAAGTCCATCGGCTTGCTTTTTCATACTGTTTATGCCGTTGGTAAACCCTTTATTGTTTAGGGCAGTATCAATAACAACTTTTCCGTCAGCCATCAAGTCACCCGCGCTTTCCCAGCCATTCATTCAAAACAGTCTTTTCACTTATGCTGTATTTCGTCTTAAACTCTATTTTCTCTCTGTTATCGCGATAGAAATCACGCTCCCATTCGGATAGCTTTTTCCCTTTACGCCGTTTTTCCCGAATGGAAACCACTGTCGCTAACTGCCCGTCTCCGATGCTGTTAAACCACCCTATGAATGTCCACCAGTGGCAGAAAGACAGATTTCTGATTTCGCACCCCGCCACTTTGTTGATATCCGCAACGATCATCGGCCGATCCTGCTCCCAGTCAATGGTTTTCGCGCGGCGAGATGCATTTTCCGTGCTCTCTGCCTCGCCGCAATTAATAAATTCGTACATCCGCCTCAGCGCTTCTCCAAAATCAGCTTCTGGCATGTCGGAAAATTCATCATAAAACAGGGCCATTGCCACGTAAAGACGTATCGGCTCCGGCTGCTCTGTATCTGTCAGGTGCGCAATGATATCAAGGATATCCCGATAGTCCGCATGGACGTGATAATTTTTGCCGGAAATAGATACACTTTTCGGAAGTGTCCAGCCGTTCATTGCTTTTCACGAGCCTCTCTGTTTTTGCGCGCATCGTCAACAGCCTGCGAGGCGGTGTTCTTCATGTGTGCCTTTAAACCATTTTCCATATAGGGCGTCAGCGCATTTAACAGATTCGTGATAACCCTTTCCCCGTTTGTGCCGTATGCCATCAGATTGATGCCGTCCAGAAGCACATCAAAATCGCACACGCCGAACACAGCGGAAAGTCTTGACTTGATTTCCGCGTCCATTTCTTTTGCTTTGTTCAGCGTTGATGCAGCCATCTCCCACTCTGTTTGTTCGGTGTTTGCTGCTTCAATTTCCGTATGATACTTTTTTTCAAGACCTGGCAAAGCTTCAACCAATGATAGAAACCGCTTATAAACATTGAAATCGGTCGGATTAAACCGAAGCAATCCGCGTCCGTTGATGTCAAGCTCAATGATACCGTCATCAAGTATTACTTTTTTTTCATGTCTTCCTCCGAATATAGAGGGAGCGGAAGGCTGACCTGTCCGCCCCCTGTTTTTTTAAGCCGCTGAATCTGCTGTGAACGTAACCGTTCCGTTTGATACCGCTGCGGTTCCCGTTATGCGTTCACCGCCGAATGTTACGTCGATGGGCATGCCGACATTCGACGCGCCGCCGAGCCCAGATGGTTTGAGCATGCAAGATTTATAGCGCTCCGCGAATACCGCCGTATCCGCCGTTCCCGCATATGCATGCACAACCAGCAAGTCGGTGTTTGCCAGCTTTGCCGCGTCTTGCTCCTTTACTGCCAGATTCCATATTTTCTGCTGCGCTGTGTCGCCGGAATCCAACTCACACGGATCAAAGCTCTGCGTTACCGTCGGCGTTTTCATCGTTGAGTATGTTACGCCGAAAATATCCGTTTTGGTTTCTTCGCCCCAATCGTATTCCATGGAGCTGTCCTCTACACGCTTTCCAATGGGGCTCCACTCGGGGGAGGAATCGGTGCTGGTATTCATGTATAAAATGAGCAGCTTTCGCTCAACTACTGTACCGGCATTTGTGTTAAAAGTCAGGTCAGCCATTTGTTTTCCACCTCATATTTCTTTTTAAATTGTACGGAGAGCTGCACCATATAGGTTGCCGTGCCCTCACCGTCTGTTTCGAACATAACGCCGTTCTGCGCCGTAATCTTTTCATCTTTCGGAACATCCCCGAATACAGGTGCTTTTCCGGTAACGGACTGTTTCTGTACCCATTCCTGAAAATCCATCACCCAATCGGCATTCACAGAAGCGCCGGCATCATCACCGGGGGATTTTTCAAAGACATAGTACAGCCCAAAATTATATTGATTGGTCACGGTGACATTGCCCGTAATATCCCGCCGGCGCTCAATTTCGAGCAAGCCGGACGGAAACACGCCGCCGTTATTTGGAACCTGATCCGTGTAATCGACCTGAAAGGCCGACAGGATATCAAAGCCAGGATAGCATTCTATCCAATTTCTCAGCTTTTCCAATGGTGTCACGCCTTTCCTCCTTTCCGATTGATATAATTTTGCATTTCGCGTACCAGAACATCCTTTTCGTTTGCGATAAGCTGTCTGTCCCAAAACGCTCCGGCCTTTTTGTTTTTGGTCCGCGTGTAAGTCAGCTCGCTATCTGTTGCCTTTTTTGGCGGCCCGCCTGCCATAACCCTGCCGTAATACAGGTATTTCCCGTACGGAACGTCTGTCACGATATACGGCTTGCCGATATCCGTCTGCGCAATCGTTGCCTTAATGGTCACACCTGTGCGGTACGGCATGTACTTGACGATGCGGCGCAGAACGTTGTGTGTGTGAAAGCGCTGTACATCTCCATTTGCATCCAGCCCTTTGTCCCTCAGCAGCTGCGCTATAGATTTCATTTCAATATGTACGGTAACATTCTCTTTGCCGCTCACCCTCCCGCCTCCACATGAACCATTTCGCCGTTCCAATACTTGGGATCTACATATCCGATAACCACCAAACCGTGGATCTTTGCCGGAATAAAGGCTGCCCACGCCTCGCGTGAGATGACTTCAGGTCCCTCGCCGAGGATTACCTTGTCACCTATGAAAACCGCCTGAGAGCTGCACGGAATGACCAAAAGAAAGGAGCTTGCCTCTCTGCTGCCGGTCTTGTCTACGTTTTCTGTCTTTTTAAAGTCTAAAAATGCTCTGTTGTAAACAGTACGGGTAATGGTGTCGCCGTTTCTGTGATAAACTGTGATTGTCTGATTGCACTTGGCGTAATCAACAGGAGCACGTTTTCTAAGGTACAGCATTGCATCACCCCCTGTAGATACTCAGATACAAAGATGCGCAGCGGTACAGCTCTTTTGCTTGCGCTTTTGGACTGATATCTACCGCATCGACTTTTTGGCTGCTGGATACAGAGCCAATGGAGGAACTCGTAACAAGCCCTCCATTGACTGCGGCTTCGAAATAGAACATAGCGTCTGTCATGGCGCATACAGCCATATCGCGTGCTTCCTGGTCTCCGCATACCACGTAGATACGCTCATATCTGGAAAGCTGCTCCTCGGCGCGCTTTGACAGACGATGAAAATCAGTTTCCGGGACAGCCTCACCCAAATAGGTATCAGTATAAAACGCATAATCCGCCATCAGTGTCTCCTCCCATCAAGTCCCCTCCGGCGTTTCCAGTGCCGCAATCCGGCTTTCCAGTGCATCGATCAGCACAATCAGCCGGTTGAAATTTTCTGTCAGTTCCGGCTGAGAACTACAGTCCAGAAGTCTGCTGTCAATCTCTGCCATACGCTTCGCCCTCCTCATCAAAAGCGTCAGGGTGCGTCTTCTTCGCATGCGACCTCAGAGCCGCTTCGCTCTTGAATTCCTTTCCGCAGTGAGGGCAGACAAACGATGCAGAGGTTTCCTGCGGCATAATGTCTGTTATCAGTCCGACACGTCTCATTTTAAATGCCTCCTTAAGTAGTAGAATTATGCAAATAAATGCCCGCCACTTTGTTTTCGTATACGTCAGCAATGGCCACATGCCTGTAACCGAATTTGTAGGCATCGGCTGACTGGTTCTGTTCGGGAGCGATGATCTTGGGCGACACATGCTTCGAGAACTGGATTAGCGCATCCTTATGCAGCACCATGAAATTGATATTCTTACCGCTGGCAGCATCCTTTATGTAGCCGCCGGCAGTTTCGCCGGAGGTGGTACCGTCATACTGATCAATGGCGGTATAGAACCGAGTCTGCGGTACATCAGTGATACTGGCGAATCTGGCGAGGACTTCACGGCTTTTTGTAGTATCTAAATCCTGAATCAGACCGTGTAGAGTGGGGGTGATGAACAGATGCCGGTTTTCATACGGAACTTCATCCTCGTCCATTTTGTTTGTGGCCGCGCGCAATGCGGAAATTACATCCGCGCCGGCCGTCAGGGCGGCGGCCGTAGCAGTGGAAATACCGGTAATACCAGCATAAGCCGCAAACCGAAAAGCATCCAGTTCCGGAACAACTTTAGTCCGGATGAACTCGCTTGCCAGACGGCCAAAGGCGATTCCCGCACTTTCCTGGTTATCAAGGTTATCGACCGTGAACATCCTGCCTCTGTCGAAATTGCACTGAACCGTCTCATTGGTCAGAGTCACATCGCCCGCTACATAGCCGCTGTTACGGGAATAGTCCCCGAGCCCCTGCATGGTAAGCTTGGGAATGATGAGCTCATTGGCGTTGGCTCCTGCCCGGACAAGATCGGGGTTGCCGTCGAGCTTTGACGTAAGAGAAGCCAGCTTATAAATTTCATCAAGAATTGGGACGAATTGAGATGCGAGTGTGATAGAATTTGCCATGTTTTTTACTCTCCTTTATTCTGTTTTCAGTCCGGCTGCTGCACGGATGGCATTCATTTCCGGACTGTACTTTCCGCCCACAGGAGCAGTGCCTGTTCCTGCGGCATAGGGCGGCGGGGTCTCACTTTCGAACAAATACCCGCTATCCTTTTTGAGGGACTCCAGGGCTGCGGAAACGTCTGCCTCCTGGTTCTTGCTGGCCCTGAGCGCATCTACGTCCAGCAGTGCCTTCACGGCCTTGGCGTTCCGGCCCCGTGCGGAGGTGATTGCAGAATCCAGCATCGCGTCAAACTGGATTGCGGTAACCCGCGCATCCGCATCCTTCTGCGCCTGCTCGAATTTCTGCTTCCAGTCATCGGCAGCCTTTTTCACGCTTTCGATATCCACAGCCTTAAATCCCTCAATTGCCTGGTTTGCTTCGGAAAGCTGCTGTTTTATCGTTTCATAGTCCTCGAACTTAGCTTTTGCGGCGCTGATGTCCCGACTGTTCTCATCCAGAATGGCGTCGATCGCCTCCTTGCTCAGGGACTGGTCTCCGATTTTAAAATTTTGCAGAAATTCCCGTTTCATAAAATCTCCTTCCCGCCGCGCTTTGTTTGCGGGGGTCGCTTCCCCTGCGGGCCCGTAGTTTTGCGACATCGGGACGGTCAATTTTTGTATGAAAAAGCACCCCTTTCAGGATGCTTGTATCATTTTTGTGCATGAAAAAACCACCTGATTTCTAAATCCGGTGGTTAATCTATTGTTTTTTCTTTCTGTTTTCTGTTACGAATTCAGTGGCTGTACTCCCATCTTTGCGGTCAACGTCCGCCTTGTTTTGTATAAACACAATCCATTTTAAATCTAATTGCCATATGAGCTCACGTCTTGCATAAGCGTTTGAATAATTTCTCTGAATGGTTTTCCATCTACAATCCAGTTATCCAAAAGATCGGTAATACTGTAAAAGTTAAATGTGTTTCCATCGGAATCCCAGGTTCCGAAAGCTTCGTCGGCACAGCATACGGAATACTGTTTTTTACCTATGCTGAACGCAGGTTCATTTATCATCAAATATGTCTCAATTTCGGTGTCATTCATGTTTTTCACTCCCTTCCAGCAAGTCTGCATGAGCCTTGCGTTCAGATACACTGAGTTCCCTTTTTGTACGGCTTTTTCGGATGCCGTTTGTGTCCCACATGTAGTCGTGCGCATGTTCCCCATTTTGACCTAAAGGATGTAAATCCGGACGGTTGTGTGAACCGGAATGGATTTGTGTTTTCAGGATACCGTTCTCATCATACAGGGTTCGATCCACTTGAAAATTGCCGTTTTTATATATTGTTTTTGTTTCAATTACTGCATTTGGGCGAAATTTTTTGGGGATGGATGCTTTTCCGTTGCTTTTCCAGTCATCGGTTACAACAATAGTCCCATTCTTATCATACCGTATCTTGGAGTATTTTGCAACAGTTTTTTTATAAGCCGTCGTCTGCTCACGGCCAAATTCATTCACCCACAACCGTTCCTGCTCAGTGCGCAGTCCAGCCGCCTTGGAGAATTTCTTGTATTCCTCGTTCAGTCGCTGCAGGCGGATTCTGTCGGTCAGCAGCTTCTCTTCGTCACCCGCCGATTCATCCACCAATATCCTGTTTTTCTGACGCCGAATAGAGCGCTCAACCCTGCGCTGCATCTGCGTCGCTTCATAGCCCGTATACTTTCTCCCCTCATAAGTAATTCCCTTATCGTTTTCTTCGCGAAACTGTTTTAGCTCTTCCTCTGTGTATTGCGGCTCATTGACGCCAAGGATTATCGGGAATGCGGCGTGCCCGCAGTTCAGGGTTCCGATACGGCGAACGAGACTGTTGTTCAATGCTGTGTATTCCGCATCGCTGTACTGCCGGCCCTGTATAGGCTCATGGTCCGGCGCGCTGTTTGCGTGCGCACTGATCTCCCAACCATCGCAGCCAAAATCGTCGTGATTCTGCAGGCTGATCTGTTCATTCATAAGACCGAGACCGCCCATAATGCTCCGGCGAACAGCAGCTTCAAGAGACGTGTGTATGCCGGACTCATAATTGATCACACGGACGCCCCTGTCCGCAAGATTTTTCGTTGCCTGCCGGATAGCGGTATTGTAATCCGCCGCGCCTGTGAATACCTGTTCAAAGGCGAAGTCCATGCATTTCCGATAAGCACTTTGCAGGGGCAGCGCATTTCCCAATGGATCCACCATGCCGAGCGTCTGCGTCAGATTCGTAAAATCCTCCTGCGCCAGTTTCACCGCAGCCGACACCGTTTGCTGCAAGCTTGTGTTACTCTCGAAGGGAATCGCTGCGGCTGTCGGAAGCCTGTCGAGATCAAAACGGTATCCTGTATCCGCCGCCTGTGTCAGAAGCTTCTCGATATCCTCATCTGACTTTTTCAGAAGGGATTTGATTCTCTCATTTATCTCCTGCTGGCTCAGGCCGAGCTGCTGTGCCCTCCAAACCTGGTATTGCGCTGTGCTTGTCAACTGGCCGGCCTCTGATATGCGACGAGCGATATCTTGAAGTAGAAAATCATTAATTGGTTCCGCAAGCCTGCCCGCAGTGTCCCTCAGCGCATCGATTTGTCCCGGCGTCATCACGTTTCATCACCGCTTGCCAGTTGTTCCAATTCAGGCATATAGCGTTCTCGAATCCGAGCCAGATCCTCCCGTGTTTCATGCGGCAGATTAAAATACCAGGCGAGTGCAAGTTCGGGCTTCATCATTCCAGCACTGACAAGATGCATATATTCGGACCAGGTACGGGTGCGGTCAAAGAGAACACCGTCCCCCCAATCCACCAATATGTCCGCCTGAGGATCAAAGCCGCCTTCTCCAATCATATGATATATTCGGCCGAGCCGCACGCAAAGCGTCATTGTCTCGCGCAGAGCGTTTTCCCACGTCTTTTGAAAATCCTGTATGGTTAGATTGTAATCCCCGGCGCTCGACGTGATTTCCGTGGCTGTTCTTTCCGCTGCTTCCACTTCCGACAGAATTCCGCGCTTCAGACCGATGAGCGTTTCACAGTTCCGCAGGTATTCCTGCTTTCGGGCAAGATAGGACGCTTCTCTTAAAGCGGGTGAAAAAATGGTGATGCCCACGCTGTCCGGGTCCTCATCCAGGCCGACAAAAAGTTTATCCGATAATCTTTTCTGACCGTATGTATCCTTTTGAATCAAATCGCCGGAGGCTATTACCCTGCTCGCGCCGTTTTCAAATTCGTCGCATAGCTGCCGTTCGTTTTGATTGATGTTTTTTATCAGGCCGACTGCGGGCGCATAAACGGAAACGGCGTCCACACTACCGTCCACACAATTAAACAGCGGTGTCCGAAGCTGAACAAGACCGACTCCGCCAATGCCGGAAAGGCGAAGCTCTGGCTGAATTGCGGCATATCTCGGAAGCGTCTGCAGAGAGACCTCCTGCCCAAGTTCTGAACGGCTACTCGATTGATAAAGCCTGCTTTCTATAGTCAATGCACCGCTTTCATCCACCGTTCGGCGTTCAGCCAGCGTATAATATTTACCGCTCGCCGCAGTGGTTTCGGTCAGCCCCACACTGACCAATTTTCCGCGTGCATCTCGGGCCAAAGGGATAAAGAAATCCCGCCTTACCGGTATAAAATCCAGATGCTCTCCATACAGCACGGGCTTTAACAGACATTCACCGCCGACAAGCTGATACTGTACCGCTGTACGGGCTACGCTGTTCAGCAGCTCTAATTCCTCTGCAAGCCACTTTCCGAACGTATCATCGCGGTTGACAGATGCTGTGTATTCTGAAAATACTGTCTTGTACAGTTTGTTGATTATGACAACCGGAAGGCGTTGACAGCCGTCCTCTTCCGGCGGTGCAGGGCCGTCGAAGTATAAGGTGAGCCAATTTGCAATTGCCGCCTGCATTTCGCTTGACGTTACGTCTGCGGCATGGAATATTTGTTCAAGACTTTGTGTCTTTTGACGCCCGAACAGAGCCGTCAGAAGGCCCATTTTTCTCACCTCCAGCATAAATATTGATCTTTCGGCCGTATTTTAACGCGTCGCGCAGTCCGTCGATATAGGCTCTGAGCATATCGTTTTCATGCTTCAGTTCAGAAACTCTGGCGGAAAGCGTGCGATTTTCCGTCTCCATTTTATCCCGGCACCAGGCAGGCAAAAATTTGTCACACAACCGTGCTTTCATCCAGTTCATCCTCGCTCCTCCTCATCTCGGTAATACCGCGAATCTCACGACGCATAACCGTGTTACAGAAATACCGAATGTCATCCATGGCATGATCGTTAGCCTTCAACGGCTTGTCCACTTCGCCCTTTTCATCCCAGCAGTACATTCCGAATTCACGAATAGCATTCGTACAGCTTTCGTGTATTAAAATGCGCCCCGACCGCAGAAGCGTAGCTGTCAGACGGATACCAGACAAAACTTCGTTTTTTGCTTTGCGTACGGAATACTTACCGTGGCGCCGTACCGTCTCAATAAAGCTGGCGGCAGAAGGATCAGCCACCACATAGCGTATAGGCAGGCCCCCCGCAAGCTTTTCAAGCTCCGCATAATATTCCTCATCGGTTTTCATGGATAGCTGGTCCCTGCCCGAATAATAATACTCCCGAACGCGTACCGCATGTCCGTCATACACACACCACAGCCCAGCTGAAAACGGATTCAGCGTTCCGTAATCTACCGAAATGTAATACACACCGTTTTCTGGAATCTGATTGGTTACGCTCCTGCTCTTATCAAACTCATAAATAAGTCCTTCCGCGACACACCATTCGCCAAGGATATACCGACGGTAGAACACACCCGAGTACATACGCTCGTATCGCTGACGTATTTCCTGCGGCAACGCCGGATTGTCGACCATGGTAAAATGCAGATGCAGGGCTTTGTGTTCTTTGCATTTCAACACCCATTCTTTATAGAACCAGTGCTCCGGCCCCTCGGGATTGCAGTTGAACCAAAACTTTGAACCGGCCACTGAACACCGCGCCAAGGCCTGCTCCACAAAGGAACGCGGCATGAGCGCCACTTCATCCAGAAGCACCCCCGCAAGCGTCATGCCCTGTATGAGCATGTATGACGATTCATCTCGCCCGCCGAACAAGAAATATGTGTTTGTGTGCCCTTGGCTGGTAACAATCAGCTTGTTTTCCGCTCGTTTCTCCTGTATAGAGAAAATGTCGCCTGCCCAATCGCGTAGATTTAAAATGACATTCCGTCTCAGGGATTCTATTGTTTTTCCGCAAATGGCGAACTTCTGTCCGTCAAAGCTGCTCATCGACCACAATAAAAATCCGACAGCCATACAGACGGTTTTTCCGGATCGTACCGCTCCGTCGCATATGATAGCTTCCATGTGCTTGAAATTCAGCCGATTCCACCATGTCATGGCCAGTAGCTGCCTCTTACTCAATTTCCGGTATATCATCTGTGTTTATCTCCTCGGCGGTGTTTGCTGTGATAGCTTCAAGCAGATTGTTCCCCCCGTTTGAGAGCGGCGTCCTTGCCTTTTCTCTTAGTTCGAAGTACAGCTTCATGGCCTGTACGTCGCCTTTTTTGCACCGCGCGATTAGCGCCTTCCACACCGCAGCAAGCTCGCTGTCTGCAAATTTGCTCACAAGATGCTCAAGGTAAGCGCAAAAATCATCTAACTCCATCCACTTGTAAAAAGTAGACCGCGCTACACCGCATTTTTCGCACGCGGCCGATATTGTTCCCTTAAGTTCTGGATTGACGAGAGCTTCCGCTAATTTCCTCTGTTTCTGATTCAATCTTAAAAAGTTCGGTTTTGTAGGCATAATCACCACCCCAAACAGAATATCGCTGCTCGGCCCCCACCCCAGCCAATACTATTGGCAGCGTTATTTTTCCCGTAAATCACCAATAGAAATGACAAAAAACAAGACTGAACTACGAAAAACTTGACGTTTTTTCGTAGTTCGGATTTTCGTCATTAAGCATATATGACCGCCGCTGCTCCCGGTTAATTGCTTTTTCTTCGAAAAAGAGTGCAGCGGCGGTATGAATCAAGGCTCTTCGAGCATCTAAATCCATGATACCATTGTAGCACATATAAAGCGAACAAAACGAACAACTTTTACCACCTGCGAATTGCTTTTTCTTCGAAAATTGCTTTTTCTTCGAAAATTGCTTTTTCTTCGAAAAAGGTCATAAGTTTAAAAAAATTCGTATCAAAAGGCCTTGACAAACATATAATAAATATGGTACAATAAATTGTACAAAATAGAGTACAAAAAGGAGTGAAAACAATGCTTGCAGTAAACTACTCAACGATCCGTGAAAATCTCAAAGCATACTGCGACCGCGTAACCGATGCGGGGGAAACCGTTATCGTAACGCGGAAAGACGAAAAAAATGTTGTCATCATTAGTCTTGACGAATGGAACACCTTGCAAAAAGCGATGCACAATCTTGAATACCTTGCGAAACTTGATTTGTCCCTCGGGCAGCTTAAAGACGGTCAAACGGTTGTGAAATCTATGGAGGAATTAGAGGGCATGGCAAATGAATAAGCTAACCTTTACAGCGTTTGCGTGGAGCGAATATTTATACTGGCAATCGCAAGACAAAAAGACGCTCCGAAAAATCAATGCGCTGCTCCAAGATATCCAGCGGAGTCCCTTTTCCGGGATCGGGAAGCCGGAGGCGCTAAAGCACAGAGAGGGATGCTTTAGCAGACGGATAGACGATAAAAACAGGCTCGTTTATCTCGCAAGCGGGGACAATGACATTACTATTGTTTCGTGTAAAGGTCATTACGAAGATTAAACCGAGACGGAGGAAATTCAGACTGTTTCCTCCGTCTTTTTTGATGCCTCACTTGCTCTGCACAGGCGCCGCTTTCGCGGTCAATCTTCTTAGTTTACAGTATAGCACATATAAAGCGAACAAAACGAACAACTTTACGCCCGCCTGTCCTTATTTGTACTGGCAATATATCTGTTGCATGTCATCCTCAAACTATCGGGGGTATTATTCCCAATACGTGCTGCAATCTGCGCCCAACTAAGGCCGTTTACAAAGCGAAGTGTGAAAATCTGTCTTGTCAGGCTGTCAGGAATACCCGCTATGTACCGTTCAAGACGGTTACGCTCACGAATGCATCGCCGCTGCTTGGCGGCTATAATGGCCTTCAGTTCCACAATTTCAGCCACACAGCGGGCCAAAGCGTCACCGTGACTGGGAACGTGGGGCATATTGCTTTTTCTTCGAAAAAGGTCAATATTCTGTGCTTTCGGTGAAGAGGCCATAGCCTCTAATTCCTCCAATCGGCGCTTGTTCTCTTCTATTTCACGCTTCATCCAATAAAGCTGCGAAAGCTCTTTTAAAGTCATTTAGCTGCCTCTCCCTCCTCTTAATCTTTATCAAATGTGGCGGTACCCCCTGCTTTAGCTGTGGGGAGTGTCAACGTTAAAGCATTCTCTGACAGGACCTCCGCGTGTTAGATATTCGACGGTAAAAAATCTTTTTTGGGGATGGATATAGACAACAGTCGCAGCGCGTGGCTTTGCAGCAGCTTTAGTGCCGCTCAGATGACAGAACACGCGGTGTTCTGTCTTACAGTTCCGCGTTTTGCGGAACTGTTCCAAACGATAAATTGCTTTTTCTTCGAAAAAGTGTGTTAACGTTTTTATCGTTTCGTCATCCCGCAGAATATCAGAAAACACACGCACCCTCTGACCAACTTTCATAGCCGCTTACCTCCGTGCCGATATTGAAGGACGCGACACATGACGCTGTCGCCATCCTTCGGGCGGGATTTGTTGTATTCGTGCTTTAAACAAATCATTTCATCAACGTCCACGCTCTCCTTTGCGCACCAATCGAGGATGCGGATTATACAGTCAATCATCTCTAAAGCGACGCCCTCCGGCTTAGCATCGCGATATTTGCAGGGCTCCTTGCAATCGCTTTTTTTGAAGCAAACAGTGCAGTCCCATTCGTCCGCAGGATTGCAGATACCGTAATCGGCAAGAGCATCTTTGCAGGCGTACCAGAGAAGCGGCCGGCCGGCTCTGTTTTCCTCAAAGGCCTCGGAGATCTCGCTGTGACACAAAGCCGCAATTTCCCCAAAGCTGCGGCCGTCATCCCACCAGCCATGCGCAACGGCGTTTTCGTGTATCTCTTTTGCCCATTCGTTGAATTTCTTTTTTGACGTCATATTTAAACCTCCAGTTTCATTTCATGATTTCATTGATTTACCAAACGTGCCGTAAAGCCCTGCCTTTAGCCGTGATGAATTGCTTATTCTTCGAAAAATCAAAGAATACCGGCCCTGCTGAGTTCAAAGGCATAAAAATCGGACGGCGTACGAATACCTCTTTTCCGGAATCGTCTGAAAACGCCGTGAAGATAGGCGAGATCGGAATGGCCGGCTTCCGCCGCAGCTTTAAACGCCAGCGTCAGCAGCTCCACATCATCCTCGGAAAGCCTGAAGCTGTCACCGCTTGAGTACAGCGAAAAGCGAAGCAGGCTGAATAGAGACAGACGGTCAAAGTGCGAGGGTATACGGCCGAAAAAGCGCTGGAACAGAATGTCCGCTGTTTGACGGAATCTGAGCCGCGTATCCTCCGGCAGGCCGGATAGCTCCTTCTCCAGCCGGTCAAAACCGCAGGCCGCTTCGATAACGCTGACCGCCGAATCCCCGTCTTCTCGCTCCTCGCGCGCGCACGCGTCACCACCACCACCACAATATTTTTCTTTGTCTTTTTTCTTTTCTTCTTCTTTTTCTTTTTTGCTTCTTTTTTCTTTTTCTTCTTCTTTGCTTTTTTCTATTTCTTTTTTGCATTCGTTTCCGTGGTTGAAAGTGTGGTTGTTTTCGTGGTTATTTCTGTGGTTGTTCGGCTTGTTTTCGAAATCCCGCAGGCCCTGAAAACATTGAGCATTTTGCACTTTTTTCTGTGGTTGTTTTTGTGGTTGTTTCCGTGGTTGGAAGCGTGGTTGGAAGCGTGGTTGTTTCTGAAAATCACAGTCATAATCAATGACCGAAAAAACCGTAAAACCGGTATATTTTGTCACAGCGATTTTATTCGCCGAAATGAGGACGGAAAGAGCCGTCCGAAATTCCTGTCTGGTCAGATTCAGTATTCTGGCCAAATCCTTTTCTGTCTTCGGCACGGATCCCCTCGGAATCTCGACACCGTCTTTCCGCCCCGGTCTCTTGAAGGCAGAGAGGAGCAGATAATCAAAGAGCCTGAGCGCGTTTGCTTTTTTGGGATCCAGCAGGATATCGCTTTTCAAAAAGCTGTCGGCATGCTTTGTCCATGAGGCCATACCTTCACTCCTTTTTCATCCCGATGCCGAACAGCTCGTCAAGTTCCTTTCTCAAGGCCTCCGCGTTCTCCCGCCAGCCGTCCGCCTGCGGCGCTGCCGCCGCTTTCGCATAAAGCGCCAGATACCAGCGGAGGTACCGCTCGGCAACCTTGACGTCACAGAGCTGGGGCGAATCCTCCAGCGCCTTTTTGGCGGAATTGATACAAAGCCACATAGCCGCCCTTGTACCTACCGATTCTTCAAGCAGCGTTAAATATTCTTCCGTATCTATATTCATGCCATATCCTCCAATTTCACTTTGTCAAGCCGTTTCAGCACGCATTCTGCACACAGCTCTTCGCCGTCAAAGCAGTACAGCTCCTCCGGCTCTTCGCCGCATATGTCGCAGATAAGGCGTGTCACCCTGTAATTTGGGCACGCGTCCCCGATACAGGGAAGACCGCAGCGCACGCATCCGGATTCCTTTCTTGTCATGATAATCCCCCTTTGAACTACGCGCCGCCTCCCGGCGTCGCCGTAGTTCTGAGCAGTTTCGCCCTCACGCCCGAAAAGGATAGGGCGTGTTTCGGCTAACGCCAAAACCGGTTGAAACTGCCGCATGATTTAAATTTCGTACTAAGTTTAAAGCTGTATCGTGGTTCGGAGCAGCCGTGCAATCTCCTCACCGGTCCGGCGCTTGTCGCAGAACAGGAATTCGACGCCGTAGCTGATATGTACTTTGTAAATGCGATCCATGAGTTCCCGGCCCCCAAAGGGTGAAAACCGGCTTCTCCAGTTCCCGACATCCCGAATAGATTTGACCGCGCCGCCGTGTTCGCAGAGGATGATCAGCTTCACCCCCGTTTCTTTTGCGCGCCGGATTTCCCGAAAGAAGCGTCCCCTGTCGCCGGAGGTGAGATTTACGCACAGCTCGTCAAGGTTCTGCTTCCGGTCAACCGCTATCCGAGGATTTTCAGGATTCATATAATCCCCGACATTCAGCTTGGCCGTGAAGTGCTCAATTCCGTTTTGGTCAAAGTAGGAAACAATGCGCCTGATGGCGTGCGGCTTCTCCCGACTGTCAATTTGAATGGTCATGACGGTCTCCTTCCTTGTATTCCTCATATTCCTCAGAACGGCAGATCGTCATCGTCCGCGAGCTCCTGCAGCCCGTCCGCCGGAGCTTTATACGCAGGTTCTGCGGCCTGTTTTGCGGAGGTATTCGGCCCGCAGAATTCAGCGCGTGAACCCTGAAGCTCCCAGACTGTCCGGTTGTTTCCTTCCTTGTCCTGGTACTTCCGGCTCTGCATCTCGCCGGACACTAAAATCTCCTGTCCCTTTTTAAAGTATTTTGAAACGAATTCCGCGCCCTGCCGCCAGAATACGCAGTCAAAAAAATCCGCCTGATTCTCTTCCTTGGAATAAGATCGGTTTACAGCCACCGTGACCGTGCAGACCGGAACATTGCTCTGTGTGCTCTTCAGCTCCGGATCCCTTGTAAGCCGTCCTTTGATTACGATACTGTTCATTTTGTCTCCTCCGCTCCCGACAGCACGGAATCCAGCGCCGCCGTCAGAGAACCGGCTTCGCCTGCAGCTCTGCTTTTGCCGGAAAGGGCAGCGCTTTGAATATCATCAGCTTCTTCCGCGGTCTGACACCCCATCAGCAAATCCGGACAGTAAACTCTTGCGAAAAAAGCGGAGGCGCGGTATGCCAGCATCAAATCCGTCATGTTCCGCCACTTCGGATTAGATGTCCACCCTTCTGCTTTAGCCATTCCTACTGTCACATGCACTCCCTCGACAGCTTCGCCGTCCGCGCCCCGTACAGCGCTTATATAGCAGCCTCTGCTGTCTGTTCCTATCTCGCCGCAATATACGTGCTTTACATCACGAAAGCGCGCCGAAGCTTTTATGATAGCCATACAGGCTTGACCGCTCCACGACGGCTTCCCCTTGACTACATATAGGTTCTGCATAACCATCAGAGGACTGACGCCAATACGGGAGGCCATGTCAAAAGCAATCATACAATCCTCCGGTTTGTTCTGATAGTTTTGAGGAACGAGCTGTGATTTTGCCAGCATAGCCGCGACACGCGCCATATGATTGAATCTGTTTTTGTCCATCCAATTTTCAAGGGCGGGGCACTCACCCGCCGGAACTATCTCGTTTGCCGCCCCCAAAGCTTCATGCGTTTGTAAGTGCTGCTGCTTTACCTGATTTTCCATTATTCATATTCCTTTCTAAGATAGTTTGGAAGCGAAAGGTTTCCGATCATGCCGAAGGGCCCCTCATAGCCGTACCAGTTCCCTGAAAGCCTACAATCGTGATAGATGCCAATCAGTTCCCGGAAGGTATCCTCTCCGTGCTGCAGAAAGAGCTCGTCCGCCTGCAGCAGATTGACCGCATAGGGCGGCTCCTTTTCGACGCATAGGAAGATAAAATCGCAGGATACGCCGCTGCAGCGCCGCACGCCCTCGGTATACATGGCCGCCTGCATGGTGTAGCCGTATTTGACGGCATCCCTTGCAAACGCATCAGCAGAGGCGTCCGCGCAGGTCTTGATGTCGGCTATAATGTGTGTCTCCCCAGCGTCGAAAAGGATGTCCGGCCGACATTTGCAGTCCTCGCCGGTCAGCTCGTCCGTCCAGAAAAAGGAGAGCTCATGACGGCTTTTCGAAATGAGCGCCGCAGCGTATTTGTTCCGCATCACGCTTTCGGCCATTGCCTGAATGGTTTGTAAATCCTTGGCGCAGATGAGATCTTTTCCCGCATGAATCGCCGAAAATGCTTCCCATTCCTCTTTACCCGCCTTTGTTCTCCTGTTCAGCTCCGGCATATTGTTTTTTCTTCGAAAAACGGCGTATTCCTCTTCGAAGCTCTCCGGTTCCAGCAGATACTTGTGGAAAGCCCCTCCGAAGATGAGGGACGGCGTTTTCGGAGAAGGATTGTCCATGGCATACCGGAATTTCTGCGGGGATACACCTATATGGAATAAGTCCGAACGGCTAATCGCCGCCTTCGCTCGGTATTCCGCGTTTGTCATCACAATGCCGCCATCTATCATCCAATTTCTCCCCTTCGCAAAGTTTCATATTTCCGTTTTTCGGGCGCGCGTAATTGCTTCTTCTTCGAAAAAAGCATATATAAGGTGTTTACCATGAATTCAAATATTGTCATTCGTCAGCCCTCCCGAAAACTTCTTCCGCGTCGATGTCCCACGCGGCGGCAATATGCTTCATCATATCGACGGCTTCGGCGCGCTTCTTCTGTTCCT
>CAKTAA010000037.1 GCA_934526185.1 uncultured Eubacteriales bacterium
GTATTGCTGTTAGGCACCCCCTCTGAGAAAGTTCCGGCAAACAGTGCGCCGCTTACCTCGCAGGATTCCGCATAGCTCTGCATGGTGTCTGAAAATTCCTTCAGCGTTTCTTCCGTCCTTGTTGCGCTGACGATAGCCGCATCCACCGTATAATCCCGCGCCTTGAAGGTTTTGGGTGTTACTGTGACGTTCATGGTCTGCGTCACACCGTCCGAGGAAAGCGTGAATACATATTCCCCGCCCTCCAGCTCATAGCTGAACGGTACAAATGCGCGGTAATAATCTCCGTCTTTCACGAACTTCGGTGTAAATCCGATCTCCGGTTCGCTTGAAAATGTGATGGAGCTGTCTTCTGCAACATCCTTCGCCGTAATCAGAACAAAATCTCCCGGCTCAATTGTTTCCGAAATTCTCGTCAGATAGAAGGACGCCGGCGCGTTCACCTTCGCGTCGAAGTCGTAGGTCGCGCTTCCCTGCCCCTCTTTACCGTCCATTTCGTACCATTTCGCCTCAATATGATAGCTCAGTACCTTGGACTCTGTCAGCGTCAAATTGGCAATGTCGCTGTAATCACCTGTGTAAAGCGTCTCTCCGTTTTCCGTTATGGTAACAGCCAGCAAATCGGGCTGTATATCAAAATTCAGAGACAGCCTGGCATCCATACGATAGGTTATACTTTCCTCGGTTGTCTTTGTATCCAGATTTCTGTAGGTTCCGTCAGCAAGCTTGTACTTCCACTCAAAGGTTTTAGGCACAACCGTTTCCTCGCTCAGCTTCAGAGTGGGCACAGCGGATCCGGCATACAGGCTTTGCGCAAAATCCTTACAGATAAAGGAGGCGGCATCCGTTTCGGCAATTTTAAAGACCTGATTTGAGGGATTGATATAATACGCCTCCGACGGATTTTTGGAAACGTAATATTTGTAAACCGATTCCATATCGTAGCTGTAATAGGATATTTTAAAATACGGCGTGTCGGTGAGCGGTTCCGGAAGCGCGTCGGCCGCCTTTGCGTTGTTATTCAGCGCTGTCAGATACGAGATTTCCGCCGCTCCCGCCTCTTCCTCTTTCGTATACAGAAAAGACTTTCCCGCTGTGTCTGTAATCTTCACCTTTTCAACAGTTTTGGTTTCTACCGGCTTATTCTGCGCGATGACATAGCTGGCGACCGCCAAATATGAGGGAATCAGCAATATCAGCAGGAACAAAACGGCCTTCAGTTTGTTATTCATATGTTATCCCCCCGCCGTCCGGTGACGGCAAAACAAACGTTCTTTGACTTTAATTTATTTCAATAGTGCTTTGTTGTACCTTGTATATTTCCGTTGCTTTATCCGTAAAATCGGTGTGCGAAAATTCCTATTGACGACCAAAGTCTTGCCCCGCCCTCTGTCCTATCAAAATTTCCGTGTCATTGCGGCTTTTTTCAAGATCATCCATATGTTTTTACAACTTTTCTAAGTTTACTCATCAGACTCCGGTTTCGCTTCACAGATTACCGTTACAAGCCCCTCGATAGGGCGGCAACGGTTTCAAGCAGAATGGAATCGCCGGATTCAACAAGCCGTCATCCCGCAAAAATCAATACATAAATTACGATGAGAAAGCGATACTGATAAGCAAATGCTTCGCGTTTTTCGGATTTTCCTTTTCATAACGCCTCTGTATGCAGTTTTTTGTCCCTTAAGGAAACAGACTCATGAAATGGCCACCGCATTCCGAAAAGATTTCATCGAAAGGATCGTCCGATTCCAATCAGCATTTATGGTTTCAGGGATATTATACTACAAAATTCGCGCCCGGTCAAGAGGTTTGTGCGCAGAATGGGTGAGCATCCTGCATTTCGATATTTCAAACCGCATCTTCACCCAAACGGCCAAACAAGAACGGGCGCTCCCTTTTGCAGAGAGCGCCTCCTTGAAAACCGCCTTTAACAAATTCGGCCGTCAGAATTTTCAAAAGATCTCAGAGATCCTTAAAGTTTCCCTGTTCGAAAATTGCGGTTCTGCTGCCGTCAGGGGAAATCCCCGTAATAGACATATCCGGTGTGCCTATCATAAAATCCACATGATTGGCGCTGTGATTGCCGCCGAGCTGTGTAAGCTCCTCGTCCGACAATTTTTCTCCGCCCGCTACCGTATTGGGATAACAATCCCCCAGGGCCAGATGACACGAGGCATTCTCATCAAACAGAGTATTGTAAAACAGAAGGCCCATATTGGAAATTGGTGAATTGTGCGGAATCAGCGCCACCTCTCCGAGCCGGCGGGAGCCCTCGTCCGTCGCAAGCAGATGCCCCAGCGTTTCTTTCCCCCGTTCCGCATGATACTCCACCACCTCGCCGTCCCGGAAGGTCAGACTGAAATTTTCAATCAGCCGCCCCTGATAGGAAAGCGGCAGAGACGCATATACGATCCCATTAGTCTTTGCCCTATGCGGCATGGTGAAAATTTCCTCCGTAGGCATATTGGGGAAATATTTCAGACCATCCGCAGAAATTTCGCTCCCTCCGCACCAAATATGACCTTCAGGCAGGCCGACAGTCAGTGCGGTGCCGAGACCGCTGCGGAATTCCAAAGCGCTGAACTGCGCCTCATTAAGAAATGCAGCACGTTTTTTCAGGCGCAAATCATGCCGCTGCCATTTTTTCAGTGTATCTCCCTGCGTTATCCTCACGGAACGGAAAATAGCCGTCCACAGTTGATTGACTGCTCTTTTCGTTGAAATATCGGGAAATATCTTATGCGCCCAAGCTTCGCAGGGATATGCCACAATTGTCCAGCGAAGTTCGCCGCGGTCGATGGCGTCATAAAATTCTTTAAACGCTCTCTTTTTGGCCACAGTACCTGCCATCAGTTTTTCTCCGTCCGCTCCCGCAAAGACTTCCGGATCTTCTGAAATAACTGAAATGGAAACGCAGCCCTCGCGCGCGTAATAATTTCTCTGTTCGGCCATCCATTCTGGAACACTTCTATATTCTGCGATATCGGCATGATCCAGCCGAGTACGTGCAAGCTTTTCGTCATAAAAAAGCGGAATAACGTCTCGTGCGCCCACCTTGAACGCCTCCTCGGCAAGCAACCTGCCGAATGCCGCAGCATTGGCAGGACAGCTCAGAAGAACATATTGTCCCGGCGATACATGTGCTCCTGCCGTTACCGTCAGGTGTGCATACACCTGCAGTTTTTCAAGAAAATTCATACTTTGTATTCCCGCGCAAACGGGTTTCCTCCTTTTTTTACTGTAATAAATCAAAATCTGCGGGTTCAGGCCGCTTTTTACATTCAGGGCAGGCACATCGTTTCATATATCTGAAAATCAAATTATGGTATCCATATTTTCTACCTAAATGATTCCCCGAAGTACATTGTTTTATCAGCCGGATATTCTCCGCAGCTCTGACAGAATCATCCCCCCCTGCATGTAAGACAGGAAATATCTTGTTATAAATACTTGATATTTTGCATAAAATATGATATCCTAACATGAAGTTAGTGAAATGGCTTTTAAGAAACGGATAGTCCGTGATACAAAAAAAGACCTGTTGGTACAAGTCTTTTTTTCACATTTTGTAGATAGTAGATATGCGAGGAATAAATTTCCTCAAACCTTTCATGAAACATTCCGTTCAACCCGAAAAGCTCCCCGTTATTCTTCTTTTGCAGCTTCCTCGTGCAGATGTTCCTCTGCTTTCCGGCATAGAATGCTTGTACCGTTATCAAACGCCTCTTTTTCCGCGTGATAAGCCTCAATGACCGCCGATTCCAAAAGAGAGCGGAATTCTACATTTATCGGATGAACGATATCTCTGTACGTGCCATCCGGATTCTTTCTGCTCGGCATTACAATAAAGAATTTCTCCCTCGCGTAAATTACCTTGATATCATGAACGGCGAGCTGATTGTCGAAGGTTACGGAAACAATCGCTTTCATCGGGCCTTCGTCAAATAACTTTCTGATTTTTATGTCACTTATCACCATGTTTATTCCTCCGGTCGTATAGATTGAAATCAAGCAGAAGCAGGGATAGGCGAACGGAAACTTCCTTTGTCTACGGCTTTTATTATACAGGAAGATTATGAAAATTATTCAGTGTAAAAGAAATCTTTTTATTAATTTAGTGTTGATAAACCGTAAGTAACTGGAGATTTTTTTGTTATTTGTCACAAAAAGGCAGCCGTTTCGGCGTGCATCAGCCCAGTCGCTGCAGCACCGGGATTCGGCCTGTAAAACAGATATGGAAGAAAGGAAAGCGCAAACTGATGGATAAAAAACAAAACGGAGAGGCCCCTGATGCTGTACGGCTGCCGAGAACAGGTACAGGAATATTTTTTATCGGAATCGGCGGCGTTTCTATGAGCGCGCTGGCAGTCATTGCAAAGGAAAAGGGTTACCGGACCGGCGGTTCTGATCGCGCGGCGTCACAGACAACTCACAATTTACAAGCAGAAGGTATCGAGGTTTTTATCGGACATGACGCAGCTCATCTGGACGGCTACGATACGGTCGTGTTTAACGCCGCCATTTCAGAAGAAAATCCTGAGCTTCGCGCCGCAAAGGAAAAGGGGCTGCAGGTGATATACAGAGCGGATTTCATGGCAGCGCTGATGGATGGATTTCCCTTTGCCGTCGGTGTTGCGGGAATGCACGGCAAATCAACAACCAGCGCATGGATTTCCCATATTTTTTTGGGCGCTGCGCGCGATCCCTCTGTCCTAATCGGCGCCGTGCTGCCTGAGATCGGCGGATCCTTCCGCACCGGACGCGGCGATGCCTTTATCTTTGAGGCCTGCGAGTATCGGGACTCTTTCCTTTCTTTCCGTCCGAATGTCGCCGTGGTGCTGAACATCGAAATGGATCATCCTGATTATTTCAAAAGCTTAGAGCAGATTATTGAGTCCTACCGGAAATACATTGCCATCCCCGGAAAAGGCGGAGCCGCTGTTCTGAATTTTGACGATCCAAATGTGAGGAAAGCCGCCGAGGGCTGTCCCACCCCGTGTATCACCTGCGGTATTAACAATCCGGATGCAGAGTTTCGCGCGGTTGCCGTTCGGACGGATAGGGGCTTTGCCTCGTTTGAAATTCAAAAGAACGGCGTACAGTTCTGCCGCGTCTCTCTGCAGGTTCCAGGCATACATCAAGTGATGAACGCGCTTCAGTCCGCCGCCGCCGCTGATTTCTGCGGTGTCAGCCGCGAGGATATTGAGCAAGGCTTGTCTTCTTTCCGCGGCGTCGGCAGAAGACTGGAGTATAAGGGTTTTTTCAAGGGAACACGGATTCCTGTGTTTGACGATTTTGCACATCATCCGACGGAAATCCGCGCTTCGCTCAGCGTCATCGCTCAGATGGGATACCGTAAGCTTTTCTGTGTCTATCAGCCGCATACCTATTCCCGTACAGCAAAGCTGTTTGACAGCTTTACAAAAGCCTTTGACGCGGCTGATACACTGCTGCTTACGGATATCTACGCCGCGCGCGAAAGCAACACCTACGGTGTTACCTCGCGGCAGCTTTCCGAAAAAATTCCTCAGGCCGTCTATTGTGCTGACAACGGAGCCGTCATAGAATTTCTGCGGCAGAATATCGAGGAAGGCGATGTGATTGTGATAATGGGAGCAGGTAATATCAGCCGCCTTGCTGAAGAGATTACGGAAACAGGCAAACGGCCATAAAAACTGCACAGCGGGAGCGATACAGGCTGGGATATGTCCTGCCCCTGTATGTATCTGTCCGGGTTTTGAAGCTTTTCATGTCATGGCTTCATACGGCAAAAAACGCCGGAGGAGATTTTCCTCCGGCGTTTCTTCGCATGTGATATCGATAGTCCGCGTACTGAGAGAGTGTAAATGCTTTTCATTATCAGCCGGCTGCACCAGAACGTTCACAGATTCGCTGCACCCTTGTGACGCGTCCGGAAGATGTATCCAAAGTAAACACAGCGCCGTGCATAACAATATTCCCCTCGGCCAGCTCGAAACGCACAGGCATTTTCGTCATCATTTTTGTGATGATGCAATCCGTCCGAACGCCTAAAACGGATTCCTCCGGTCCTGTCATGCCGACATCCGTTATATAACCGGTTCCGCGGGGCAGCACCGTCTCGTCTGCCGTCTGTACGTGGGTGTGCGTACCGAAAATAACAGCGATTTGTCCGTCAAAGCAGCGGGCAAGCGCGATTTTTTCCGCGGTAGCCTCTGCATGGATATCCATAACGGCAAAATCGTAGTAACCAGCCTCCCGCGATAGAATTTTTTCAACCGTGCGGAACGGATTGTCCAGTGCTTCCAGATATACAGTGCCCAGAATATTTATCACCAGCAGCCGGTATCCGCTTATCTTTTCTATGGTATAACCGGATCCCGGGCAGCCCTCGGGAAAATTAGCCGGACGGATCACCTGACTGTCGGCAGTAAGAAAGTCCCGGATTTCCCTTTTTTTAAACACATGATTGCCGGTTGTTATAACATCCGCTCCGCTCTGCAGCAGCATTTTTGCAGAGGCGGAATCAATACCGTTTCCCGCAGCCGCATTTTCGCCGTTGACAACCGTGAACTCAACCCTCAGCTTTTTTCTTATATTCCACAGGTTTTCTTTGAGGAATCTGACGGACTCAGGACCGACAACATCTCCCACCGCCAAAATATTCAATTCGCCCATTTGTCTCCACACCTTTCTGAAAATTCGCCCGACAGCTTCCGAGAAATGTCTCCGCATTCTTTTTCAGTATTTCCGGCAATCTTTGCGGTATGCGCCTGCTGCGTAAAATCATTTTCCGTATATCATTTGCGTCAGGAGCGACTGACAGTGTTGTCCGCGCAGGTTCACAGCAAGGTATCCGGTGCAGCCTGCTGAGATAATTTGCGTTGTCTTTTCCCTTGAAAAAAGGCTGTGCCAATGTTTTCACTGACACAGCCTTTGATTTCAATACAGCTTCATCCGTTGCTGAAAGCATCCGGTGCGTACAGCCAATAATCGTACTTATCGCGCATACTCAATGGCACGGCTTTCCCGGATCATATGTATTTTTATTTGCCCCGGATATTCCAACTCATTTTCAATCTTTTTCACAATATCCTTTGCAACAAGAACCATTCTATCGTCGCTTACTTCCTCCGGTTTAACCATGATACGGATTTCTCGTCCTGCCTGAATGGCAAAGGATTTTTCAACGCCTGCAAAGCTGCTGGCTATATCCTCCAGCTTTTTCAGACGTTTGATATAGTTTTCTAGATCCTCCCGTCTTGCGCCGGGCCTTGCCGCCGACAGATCATCTGCCGCGTCAACGATCATCGCAACCAACGTCTGCGGCTCCACATCGCCGTGATGCGCCTCAATTGCATGAACGATTTCCCTGTTTTCCTTGTATTTTTTCGCGATATCCACACCCAGTTGAACGTGCGAGCCCTCCACCTCCTGTGTGAGAGCCTTGCCGATGTCATGCAGCAGTCCAGCACGTTTGGCCAGCGTGACGTCCGCCCCCACTTCATCTGCAAGCATTCCTGACAGAAGAGCGACCTCAATTGAGTGATTCAAGACATTCTGCCCATAGCTGGAACGGAATTTCAGCCGACCGAGTAGCTTCACAAGATCAGAATGGATACCGTGAATTCCGGCCTCGAACACAGCGCGTTCTCCTGCCTGCTTAATGACCGCCTCTACCTCTTTGCGCGCCTTATCGACCATTTCCTCAATACGTGCCGGATGTATCCGATCGTCCGATATCAGCTTTTCGAGCGCAACCCGGGCCACCTCGCGCCGAATCGGATCAAAGCTGGATAGTGTGATTGCCTCCGGCATATCGTCAATGATCAGATCCACACCCGTCAGCGTCTCTATGGTGCGGATATTACGGCCCTCCCGGCCGATAATGCGGCCCTTCATCTCATCACTCGGCAGATTAACGACGGAAACCGTCACCTCTGATACCAGATCCGCCGAGAGTCTCTGTATTGCCAGCGTTACAATGTTTTTTGCTTTTTGATCTGCGTCATCCCTGATTTGCTGTTCGATTTCGATTACACGTCGCGCCCCCTCGCGCCTTGCGTCCTCCTCAATCTTGGAAACAAGCTCTTCCTTCGCCTGCTCGGTAGTGTATCCTGCAATTTTTTCAAGCGTTTCAAGCTGTTTCTGTCGAAGTGCCTCAATGGCCTCAGACGCCTCCATGTTCTCCTTCATCTTTTTGTTTAAGGCTTCTTCTTTCCGGTCAATATTTTCGTGCTTTTTATCCAGGGCCTCCTCTTTTTGAACCGTCCTGCGTTCCAGACGAGAAAGCTCTGCCCGGCGCTCTTTTATTTCCCGTTCTGCTTCGTTTCTATTGCGAAGAATTTCCTCCTTCGCTTCTATCAAAGCTTCCTTTTTTCTTGTTTCGCCTTCCTTTACGGCTTCATCGATTATGCTGCCGGCTTTTGCCTCTGCCGAACCAATTTCTCTTTCGGCAAATTTTTTACGGTATGCATGCCCTATGAAAAAACCAACAGGCAGCGAAACAATTACAGCAATCAAGGCGGAAACGACTGCTCCCCAGTTCATATTTTTCCTCCTTGCGTATGTAATTGTCCTGCGCGCACAATAAAATTTTGTTTCAAGGAAACATGCGTTATCCACCGGAACGCCACTGCCGGTGCCGCAAGATCCCTTCGTACACGCCTTTTTGCGGTTACAGGCAGACAGCTTGATTTCTGTAATATATCCCTTCTATCATTCTGCAACACTATATATTGTAGCGAAAAACAGAGAACCTGTCAAGGGGTTTTAAAAATTTATTCTTATAGAGGAAAACAATTCATAAAAAGTTTTCATATCATGAAAATTATATCTCAAATTTTATTTACAAAGTATTATGCCTCGGAAATCACATCCGAAACCGAATCCGCAAGCTCGCCCGCCAAAAAGGAACGGCTGCCATACCGCAGGGCAGCGGCGTCTCCTGCAAGCCCGTGAATATATGCCCCAAGGGAAGCCGCGGCAAACGGTTCCATCCCCTGTGCCAGCAATCCGACAATTATTCCGGTTAGAACGTCGCCGGATCCCCCCTTTGCCATGCCGCTGTTCCCGCTTCGGTTTATGCATACCCGCTTACCATCCGTTATGACACTGCGTGCGTTTTTCAGAACGCATATCAATTGGTTTTCAAGCGCGAATCCTGTGGCAGTGGCCAACAGGTTTTCCGTAACTTCACTGATGCTTTTGTCTGTCAGCCTTGACATTTCGCCCGGATGGGGTGTAATAATCAGCGGATTTTTCCGAATGAAAGGCCTTTCTCCGTTTCGTTTCATTACCGCTGCCAAATTCAAAGCATCCGCGTCCGCGACGACAGCCCCTCTTGCCTCGCGCAAAACACATTTTACAATCTGATACGCTTCCTCACTCTGCCCCAGCCCCGGTCCTACGGCAATAACGTCAGCCAGCCGAACCTGCTCCGCAAGCTCTTCAACAGGCGACGCACCGGATGTCACCAACACCGCCTCCGGCAGAAGCGTCTGCAGAATCACGCGGTTTTCCTCTGCCGTGTAGATTTTCACAAGTCCCGCGCCCACACGATATGCCGCCTTGGCACTGAGATAGGCGGCGCCTGCCATATTTTTTGATCCAGCCACAACCAGAACCTTGCCGAAAGTTCCCTTATTCGCATCTGCCGGCCGTGCAGGCAGATTGGTGAGATCCTTCTTTTCGTAAGCAAATGCCGCCAAGGATGTTAAGCCTTCTCCGGATATTCCGATATCCTTTACCACAACCTTGCCCGCACAGGCGGCTCCTGGGTACAGAAGCAGTCCGGGCTTCAGAAAGGCAAATGTAACCGTTTTGGAGGCGCAGACAGCGCTTCCCATCACCCGTCCGTCGTCAGCGTGTACGCCCGACGGAATATCCAGCGAAAAAACAGGAATACCGGAGGCATTCATTTCCTCCGTAAGCCTGAGATAAGAACCGCCGAGTTCTCTTGAAAGTCCTATGCCGAAAAGGGCATCCACCAGTACCGTATATTCTGAAAGAGGTGCGCTGCTGTCAAAGCAAACGCCTTCTGTCTGCGCCGCAGTATACTGGCGCTGCGCCTCAACGCTCAGCGCTTTGTCCGGCTCAGCCATCCTTACGGCACACGTATAACCGCCGCGCCGGAGAATCCTGGCCATTGCCAGCCCGTCCCCTCCGTTGTTGCCATTTCCGCACAAAACAAGGATACGTGTGGTATCAAAGCTTCCGTCCAGAAGCTCTTCCGCAGCAGCCTCCGCGGCTCGCTGCATCAGCTCCGACGCAGACGTATTTTGCTGATAAATCTGATAGTTTTCACATTCCCGCATCTGTGCGGCGCTCACAACCCGCAGCATGTATCTTCTCCTCCGCTCATGCAATAAAATTTTTCTGCCAAACGCATCCCGCCGAGCCTATCATATTCCCGGCAGTACCCACATAGAATAAAACGTCACACTATGTCCGTCAATTTCCTGTTTACATGATAATATATATGCGTTCTTCTGTCAAGCTGCCGTTCTCCTTTGGAAGAAACAGGATGATTTTGAAAAACATGCATATTTTATTTATGATATTGACAAATTATTCGTACTATGGTAAAATTTTGACGAGAATTGTTGAAACGTCAGCGTCCCGTTTGATTCTGTCTTTGCGGGAGCACGGCGCGACACTCAACAAACATAATATTTAATTTCAGGAGGATTGGTATCCATTATGAAAACTCGTTTGGGTATTTCCGTAGGCATGCTTGGAGCGGCGCTGTATTTTGCAGGTCTTTTCGGCGGTTTTGTGGCTCTTACTATTCTGGCAGGCTACACGCTACTTGTCGAAGAAAATGAGTGGGTTAAAAAGACTGCTGTGAAAGCTTTCCTGCTGTTGGTAGCTTTTTCGCTGCTCAAAACTCTGATCGGTCTGATTCCCGACGCCATTGGCGTGTTTGACAAATTCGTTTATATTTTCAGCACCGAATTCTCACTGGCTTCCTCGCTTTCTGTCGTCATCAAAATTGTCAGCTTCCTCACAGCCGGGCTGGATTTTATCAAGGTCGTTCTGTTCCTTATTCTCGGTCTTAAGGCTCTCAATCAAAGCACCGTCAAAATTGGCGCAGTGGATGGAACGGTTACAAAGCACACAAAATAATTATACTATGAAACAAAAAGGTTTGCCTGAAAGGGTGTTGTTGTGAAAGCCGTCAATACTGCGTATGCGCAAGACGCGGGAAAGCGCAGCCTTTAATGACCTGCGAAGCAAGGCTTTCTGTGAATAAACTGCCATAATTATTAAAAAAAGCAGTATTTCTCCGCAGAAATTCTGTCTTCTGTCTGAAATTTCAGGGGCAAGCAACGGTTACGTCGTACACCGAAGGTTCAATAGATACTCGGTGTGCAAGGGAATATCTGCTGATTAGTGAAAGGATTCAACAAGCTATGAAATGTGAATTTTGTGGTCAGGAAAATGCAGAAGAATCACGCTTCTGTGAAAAATGCGGAGCAGAACTGAAAAAGCCTGAAAATCCGGACGCAGGCGGAACGGTTCAGGCGGCCGGCGCCGCGGTGACTAAGGCTGCGGATGAAGCTAAGAAAATCATTTCCAAAATCCCCAAGAAAGCGTTGATTATCGGTGCGGCAGCCGTACTGCTGCTGATTATCATTATTATTCTTGTCTGCGCTCTGCAGCCGGCTAAATACCCGACAAGAAAAGCCGATATCAATTTCCTTTACTATGAGGAGGAGGGGCAGACGGAAGTGCTCATCAACGGCAGCGCGCTTAAAACAAAGATCGACGGTTCCGTTGATAACAGACAAATTGCCATGGATGGCGCATCTGCCATGGCCCTGGGAGACGATGGTACTCTCTATTATATCAATACCAAGGAAATGACGGTCGTCAAGGAAGACGTTGAAGGCTTCATACTGGCTGCTACCGGAAAGGGTGCGCTTTACAGCGACGAGGATGGAGCGCTCTGGCTCTATAACTGCAAGAATGAAAAGGCTGAAAAAATCGTTGAGGATGCGGAAGTAGAAGCTGTTGTAATAGCACCGGACGGCGCATCTGCCGCGTATGCAACCGCTGAGGAAAACGACGATGGTGAAGAAGTAATAGAAGCGTTCCTGTATCTGAAAGGCGAGAGCTCTTCGATCGGAAAAAATATCATGCCAAAGGCAATGTCCAATGGCGGTAAATACATTTATGCACTCAATAATGAAGACGAACTCTACGTTATACCCAAAGGAAAAGAAAAGGAAAAACTCGCTACAGATGTTTCGAGCGGTTACATCCTTCTGAATGCCGAGCATACTCAAATAGGATTCGCGACACAAGATGATAGAATATATATTTCCGACAAAGGCGGAGAAAAAGTGAAGCTTCTGAACAGCAGTGCATGCTTCCCTGTTTCTCCGAAAAATACAGCCGCTTTCTATGATTATTTCTCTAATACGATCACCTATGACGTAAAAACCTTTGGCGGTAATGTAGTAACCATGAGTGACGCAGTCTACTATGTGGATGGCAAATTTGAAACGGAAAAGATTTCCAATATAGATGGCAGTGTCATGATTACGGATGACGGCAAAACCGTTGTATACAAGAAAAACGGAGATCTCTACCGTACTGCAGTTTCAAAACCGGAGGATGCAGTAAAGCTTGCTGATGATATTGTATCTTTTAATATGACATCCGACGGCAAAAAGGTATATTATATCAATGAGGATGAAGAGCTGTGGTGTAAAAACGGCAGCAGCGATTCTGTGAAAATTGCAGATGATGTTTACAACATTGTCATCACCGGCAAGGATATTGCGCTGTTCCTTGTGGATTACAACAGTTCGTCCGGCGGAACACTTTATTCCTGCAAGAATGGCAAAGATAAGGATAAGATTGCCGAAGATGTAACCAACGTAATTTCTGGGGCTAAAACAGCTTATTATACCGTTAAGGATGGCGACACTTCTACAATATTCGTCAGTAAGGGAGATGCAAAATTCTCGCAGATTGCCGAAGATGCTTCTCTGTCCTGACACATCTCTTCAGCTAAAGAATCAAGCAAAAATCAGAAGGACTGCAAATTAAATTTGCAGTCCTTTTTCTGTACTTTGCGGCAGTCATCGTGAAATTTCGCTTTAATGATGTACTTCATACTGCATGCGTTCACAATGAACTGCCGGACAAGTACAGAGAATCGGCAGATCTGTCTTGACAAATACTATTTTTTGTAGTATAATATATTTGGGATTTCACGTCCGGCAATCCATAACATATAATAAAAGAGGGATGAATATGCTGGAATTTATAATTCAATATTGGATGCAGATACTCTTCGGCATTGTCGTAACCGCATTAAGCGCCGGTTATGCCGGACTGAAACGGCAAATCAAAAAGTACAAAAATCTGGAGCTTGGTCTGCAATGTCTGCTGCGAGCCGAGCTGATTCGTATGCACGACAAATATATGGAACACGGTTATTGTCCCATATATGCAAAAGACGCTTTGGAGCGGGCATACAACAGCTATCATGCACTGGAGGGAAACGGGACGGTAACAGGGCTGGTTGAAGACGTCAGAATGCTCCCCACAGAAAAGAAAAAAACAGAGCATTTGTAAATTTAGTTATAGTACTGATAAAAATTTATTTCAAAAAGCTATTAAGGGCAAAGGAGGATTCATGGCAAGTGTAATCACTTATGGTATCGACGTTTCTAATTGGAACGGAAACGTCGACTTTAACGCCGTTAAAAACGCGGGCAGGCAGTTTGTAATCATCAAAACCTCTCAGGGGCACACGCTTTCCGGAAGTGCCTATCTTTTTAGAGACAGTTTGTTTGAAGCGCATATCAAAAATGCCATCTCTGCCGAAATGCAGATTGGTTGCTACCATTTTTTCACCGGCACCGACCGCCGGACATCCGAAGCGGAAGCAGACTTTTTCTGCGATGTCATGGAACCGTATAAAAATCATATCACGCTGCACGCCGCCTGCGATGCCGAAAACTACAACAATGAATACCTGCTCGGTCAGAGCAAAGAAATGCTGTCGGAAAATATCCGGTATTTCTGCGACAAAGTAAAAGCAAGGGGCTTTTTGCCCTCGTATTATACCAACCCGGACCATTTGATGTATTACCTCAATGCGTCCTCCATTCCGTATCCGGTTTGGCTGGCAAACTACTCCTCAGGTGCGAAGCCCTCCTACGAGGGGGTTGAGCTTGTGGCATGGCAGCATTCGTCAACCGCTAAGGTGCCCGGCGTTTCCGGCAATGTTGATGCTGATTACGGCTACTATCCGTATCCCGGATATTTCAGGGAAGAGGTTCAGCGCCGACTGCATCTGGCTGACGAAACCATAGCGTATATGGCCGCATACCGCTGGAACATCGACGAGGAGTTATTCAAACGCATTTTTTATGCCATGCGGGAGGATGCAGACAGTCCGGCGCCCGCACCGGAAACAGAAGCAGACGAACGGGCTGCAGTTCAAGAGCGGCTGCATTTTGCGGACGAGACAATGCAGTATTTGGATGCTTACCGCTTCAACAGCGACGGCGAGCTTTGGCGGCGTATTTACAACGCCCTGTAATTTAAGGAGGAAACACAGATGCGGTATCTCAAACGTCTCATTACCGGCATCTATCTTTATCTTGGCATTTTCAACGCCTCATGTCTTGCGGTTTGGTACTTTACGGGAAACGAACCGCAGTCTTTGATTATCGCTGTCAACGCAGCAGTTGGACTCGAGTCGCTTGTTGCGGGGCTTTTGAAAATGACGGAAACAAAAGTAGAAGCCCGGATCGCAAAAACAGACGCACAGCAGGCGAAAAACATTTCATGAGAAACGCCGAAAGGGATTTACAAAACACGGTGAATCTGCTATAATGTGGTAAAGTTTAGACAGCGGAAAGGATGCGAAAGAGTATGAACAGATTTCAAATCGGCATTATGGCGGATTCTCTGAAAGGGACGTTCCGCGAAAATATTGAACAGGCACAAAAGCTTGGCGCTCAAGGTGTGCAAATCTATGCCACAAAAGGAGAAATGGCGCCGGAGAACCTTACACCGGAAAAAATCTCTGAAAAAAAATCAATTCTGAATGCTAACGGCATGGCGGTTTCCGCCCTATGCGGGGATCTTGAGGGGCACGGTTTTCAAATTGCTGCCGATAATATCTGGAAAATTGAAAAATCCAAACGAATTGTCGATCTTGCGCTTGAACTCGGTTCAAACGTTGTGACCACGCATATCGGCGTCATTCCGGATACCAAAAACGACACGTATCAAATCATGCAGGAAGCGTGCAACGAGCTGGCGGAATACGCCGACAGCGTCGGGGCGAGCTTTGCTGTGGAAACCGGTCCGGAACCGGCCGCAATGCTTCGGGAATTTCTCGATTCCCTGTCGGCAAGAGGCGTCAAGGTAAATCTCGATCCGGCAAATCTTGTCATGGTAACACGCGACGATCCTGTCGCCGCTGTGTATACGCTGAAAGATTATATTGTTCACACGCATGCAAAGGATGGCATCAACCTCAAAGCCTGCGATCGCCACGAGATATACGGCTTCTTTGCAGAAGGCGGGATCGGGGACCTGCGCATCTGGGAATACTTCAACGAGGTGCCGCTCGGCGAAGGAAACGTCGATTTCGACCGATATCTGGCGGCTCTCGCGGATATCGGCTATAAAGGCTTTTTGACCATTGAGCGCGAAGTCGGCGAAAATCCAGCCGCAGACATTAAAAAAGCAGTCGATTTTCTGAGCGAAAAAACAGCCTCCTATTCCGAAAACTGATTTTAACAGCCAACTTTCAGATGTGCAGAACAGCGATCGCCACTGCTGTTCTGCATTTCGTATTTCATATCTCGCTTCAGGCAAATACTGACATGCATTTTTGTTTTTTTTCTGTACAGAATAGAAGTAAATATCCATACAAACAAGGAGTTCACACGTCTATTATGAAAAAAATTATTCTGGCTCTTATTCTGCTGACAGGAGTTCTGTTATTAAATTCCTGCGGCTTTTCGGGAGAAAGCGAAGATACGCAGACAAAAGGCGATGCCATCTCCAGGCAAACGGAAGCGCCGTCAGATACGGCTGAATTGACAAATACAGATGTAGTTTGCCACCTCGACGATGCACTGGAAAAGAACAAATCTGATTTTACTCACGTGGAATCCATTGTAATTGACAAGGAAGGGAGAGAAATGCTGTTCTGGGCGGAGCAGAAGCTGGACAGCGTCAAATTGGCCGCTGTTTCGTATGACGATTCCTCCGACTCTTATATTGAAAACAATATTCTGTTTGAAACGGAAGCTCTGAAATCCGGTGAGGCCCTGAGTGTAACAGCTTATCTTCCGGACGCTATGGCAAATCTGCGGATCTCCTTTTCCTTTGCAGGAGAAAATCATGCCTATCTGCTGGCGGACAGCGGCAAAGACGGTTCTCTTCTCCTTCTTCCCGATGAAGGGTGAATCTTTTCAAACTTGAACGGACAGACTATTGCGCCTCAAATGCTAAGCTTTCAAAATAGCTGAAAGCTCCGGCATTTTGGCAAGAAGTCCCCCGCTGAAAAAACGGCAGGGGACTTCTTGCTTTCAATTACAGCAGCCATTTTAAACATCGCCTGCCCCTTTTTGCAAGGTGTCCGTTCACTTTTCTACATATTGTTTTTTTCACATACATATGTTATAATAAGTCTATCTTCGTTTAACAAGTTGATGCAGAAAGGATTCGATATGATTGTTTATCAACTGCTGAAAGCCTTTTTTCTGGGAATTGTAGAGGGGATAACCGAATGGCTTCCCGTCAGCAGCACAGGACACATGCTCCTTGTAGATGAATTCATTCATCTCGACATGAGCGATGCTTTCAAAAATATGTTTTTTATCCTGATTCAGCTCGGCGCAATCCTTGCCGTTGTCGTGATTTTCTGGAAGAAAATGTTTCCGTTCCAGTTCAGCGATAAAAAACAGCCTGTTATTAAAAAAGATATTTTTTCCCTGTGGTTCAAGGTGGTTGTCGCCTGTATCCCTGGCGCCGTCGTTACGCTGCTTTTTGACGATTATATCGAGGCGCACCTGCATACACCCGCCGTCATCGCCGCAGCCCTCATCCTGTACGGCATTGCCTTTATAGTGATTGAAATATGGAACAAGAAGCGCAAGCCCCTCGTACCTTATCTTCAGGATATTACATATAAGACGGCGCTGATTATTGGTTTGTTTCAGGTCCTGTCCATCATTCCAGGCACTTCGCGCTCCGGCGCAACAATTGTCGGCGCGCTGCTTATAGGTGTTTCCAGAGTTGCTGCTGCTGAGTTCACCTTTTTTCTTGCGGTTCCCGTTATGTTCGGACTTTCAGCCGTTAAGCTGTGGGGGTTCGGCTTTGCATCATTCAGCGGCGCGGAAATTGCCGTCCTCCTGACCGGTATGGCGACTGCTTTTGTCGTATCGATTGTCGCCATCCGTTTTTTAATGGACTACGTCAAAAAACATGACTTCAAAATTTTCGGCTGGTACCGCATCGTCCTCGGTCTCCTTGTCCTTATCTATTTCGGTATTGCTGCCCTTTAATATACAGATATTCCCGCCGGAGGGCTGCTGCGTCAGGTAATGCAGCAGCCCTCCGCTTATTTTTGTGAGAAGTGCTCAGATCGTATTGCACATGAAAGTTAACCGAAAAGCATCATTGCGCCATGATTTTGAGTTTTTCACAAGAAGCGGAATACCAATGTTTATGGGGATTATTCAGTTTCTTGAACCATCAAAAATCGTCCAAAATCATCAGCGTTAGTAACAGGTTAGTAACAAGATTTTTCCCTTTACACCTTCTGCAAATTGCTTTTGTTTACAGCAGCAGTAACGGTTTTACCGATTCCAATTACCACCCTATCACCTCTAAATTCAAGCACATCATAAGTAGAATAATAAAGCTTGAAATTATTGCCTGTGTAGGTAACAGACTTTAAAACCTTCACTTTATCGCCCTTCTTAATTTCAGAACTTGAACTTGTTCCTGAAGCGTTTGAAGTAATGAAAGCATCCGAATAACCAGCAACTTTCAATTTCTTCAGCATTGCATCAGCGTTTGCTTTTACTTTGTATGCACCAACTTTAACCTTATAATATTTTCCAACCTTAACAATGTAGGTATCAAATCCAGCGGCTTTCAGCTTGTTCTGAAGTGCAGTAGCGTTTTCCTTAACAGTAAAAGCCCTTGTTTGCACTTTATAAAGGTTCTGTGAAGTCATATTTTCATTTATATGACTGTTTTCATTATCGGTTGAAGAAACACCCAGCTTTGCATTAACCGCCTTTACAATATCTCCATGACGGTTATATAAATAAGTGCCAGGGCAAGATTTGTTTGCATAATCTCTGTGAACAGTCATATTGCATCCGTTCTTGTGATTCATACGGTCATTCTTGTTTGTACTCCAAACCAGCTTCTTAATACCGTTCCTTTTGCAAATGTCAACCAGCAGTTCAATCAAGGTTGCATAAGCTTTGTCATTCACAGCATAGGGATGCGTGGTGTCAGAAGCAACTTCAATGGTGATTGCTCTTTGGTCATTGGCACTGGAAGAAGTACACCAGGAACGGTTCTTTTCTTCGCAGTACAGACCAATTCTGCCATCCATACCAACACCATAGTTGGAAGATGCCTGTCTCCACTCATACTGCAGCCTTTCCGCAATCTAATAAAGATAGACTTAAAAAATAAAAGGGGGATAAGCTGAAAAGCCTATCCCCTTAAATTAATTAATCAGATAAGATAAATTAACATGAACAGGGGGATATATGGCTTCGGTGCTTCCTTTTTTATTCAAACAATCCTGTCCTGTCTAAAATGACAAGGAGCCTTACAGCATCCTCGGACAGGTCGATTTCAGTCTGCTCACCCTCACCGCCCTTGCCTTTGAGAACGCCCTTGTTTATCAGCTTGTCGATTGTGGGCCGGTAGTATTCGCTTGTGATGTCTCCCAGCCGGTGATATCTCTGCCCCTGTATATCCTCCTGTTTTTCAAGCGCTGCGTCCAATTTGTCCCGCATGGCGCTGACCTCTGCCAATATGCCCATGGCTTTTTCCTCCTCTTTGATTTCTTTCAAATATCCGTTTACCTTTTCCTTGAAGGCCTCCCAACGAGGCAGAAGGAACAGCGGACATTGTTTTCCGTTCCATTCCCTGTGCGTATGAAGCCGGTCACATCCAAAGCCGTACCGGTTCAGCAGAACCGCTGCAAGCAGAGCCCCGCGCTCCTCGGAAAGCGTATCGGCCGAGGATCCGCTGCCGTCCATGATGATTTCAATGGAAATGGTGTCACGGTTGCCGGCTCCAAACGTACCCGTACCCGCGTGCCAGCCGATTTCTGTTTCGTCGAGCAGCTGCCAGCAGGAAACGTCGTCTATGTAGTAGTGAACGCGTGCCGTGCCCATGTTCTGGTTCGGCCACGTTGCCCGCGCGTACTGCTCCGCGTCGTCGTACACACCTTCTAAATCCTCCGTGTTGTGAATGGTGATTCCTTTCACACCGTCCGGCATCCACCTGTCGGCCTTGTATAAGTCGCCGGCATGAAAGCCTGCACTGTCACGTGTCCACCGGCTGCCGAACGGGATGATTTTTTCCGAGATAACAAGACCGTGTTCTTTTCGCGTTCTGTCAGGTATCAGCATCGGTATCCCCTCCGTCCTCGTCAGATTTCTTTTTCAGAATATCGATCGCTTTTTGCAGCGCAGCGGGGAACGGTACTCCCATCAGCGCCGCGTTCTCCGCAATGCTCACCAGCTCGTTGACCAGGTACGCCACGATCACCGCGTCCCGGATGAACGCCGAGCCGAGCAGCCGGTCGAGGGAGGCCGCAATCAGCACTACGAGCAGCGTCATGCCCTTACGGCACAGCCCTTTCCAGCCCGCGCGGCTCTCCAGTCCGCCGTTCGCTGATTTCTTCGACTTTCCGAATACTCCCGCCACAATGCAGCCTGTCAGAAAATCAATTCCCATAGCGCCTATCAGTACTGCTATCGACATGTCCCAACCTCCAAGCAGCCACGCTAGCCCCCCGCCTGCCGCTCCGAGTACGCCGCAAATCCATGACATCCCGGGCACGTATTCTGCTATTTTATTCATCTCCAATCCTTCCTCTCTTATACCTCTGTCGTTGTTAGTGTTCCGGTATCGTCTACAGTAATTTTAAATCTTTTTGAACTGTTAGGGGTAGAACTCATTAAAATAAGCTCTTTTGAATTCAATACTTCGTATATATCAAGTTCCAAACGTTGCGCACTTATATGCAATGTATTGTCACTTCGTGTTCCTTCTGTCCAAATAGGAATGCATACCCCGTCTTCGTTATAAATATCTATCCGGGATACGCTCGCATCTGAATGTGAAGTTTCGAATATATTTTTGTTATAGATTCCGCCATTAGCAATATACTTATATGTCACAAAAGGAGCACCAGCAAAAATAATTGTAATTTCCGTATCGCTTCTACGCTGTGCAGATATAACCTTTGATCCATCCCAAATAATAGACGCCCTGCCTGCTTGGAATTCGTCTGCCGCCAAATTTATTTCGTCTTGCGGCGCAAAAGCCGGAAAGCTGTAAGCCGTTATGATTTCAGACTTTTTTACACAGCCATAGCCGGTATCCGATGCGACAGGAAGATAATCTTCCGGGATTTTAGTAACTTCCTGTGTAATGCCCATCAGAGATATAACATGCTCGGATTCTCCGTTTAAAGCCATCCAAACGATTTCTTGTCCCGCGCAAGCGTACACAAAAGGTTCGCCGGAGTTAGGCTGACCGAACGCAAGTCCGTTTCCTATGTAGTTAATATTAGAAACTGATTTACAAACACAATCGTATTGTTCGCCGTCAAAGGTCACCCGATAGGCGTTTCCTTCGACTAAATATACGATTACCGGTGACGACGCCGTGCCCGAATTTCCATCTGTTTGAAACGACACAGTCTGTTCCGGCATCAGTTCAGTAAGCACAAGGTCGCCGACATAAAACGGTCTGTTTTTCACATAGTCCGCGGCATCCGCATCATTCTGATTCCAGTCCGGTTGTACAGAACTGCTGCCGGAGGAGCCTGCGTCGATTCCCGTATCCGCATATCCGCCAGCGTCTGCGTCCCACACCTGCCAGCAGCCGTTTTCCCCTATTCGGGGACTGTGGACAGCAGCGTTCTCGGCTCTTTGTGCAGCCGCTTCTGCAGCTATCCGGTTTTCGTGCGTAGATTGGATGAGTTGTTCATAGACGGTCGGCGTCGGAGCCGACGCGGGCGCGCCTGTTGTGTCAGCCCCGCGCTGAATCCATCCGGCATCTGCATAGACAGTAGGTATGACCACAGTATCGCCGTCTGTACCGAATACGCCAATATACAATCGTTGCTCAGCTTGTTCAAGAACATCACGCGGAACCGTACATAAATTTTCATTTAGCTGCACCGATACGATTTTGGCTCCCGCCTTGAATACTGCCGTCTTTATCAAACCGTCCCATTCCGGGCTGAATGTAAATAGAGCCTCGTATATCCCAGACGCTCCACTCGTCAGCGTTTCCTGCTCTATAATTCTTAGATTTACTTTGTCAGCTTTTAACCTAATCATATTTTT
>CAKTAA010000038.1 GCA_934526185.1 uncultured Eubacteriales bacterium
GCTGTGCAAAAGCGGGTATCATCAACGGTACAGGCGACGGCACTTTCAATCCGCTGGGAACTGCTGACCGTGCGTCGGTAGCGACGCTTATCACCAATTTCTGCACAGCGTTTGTCGACTAAATAACACAGCGTTTTAATTCAGTAAAACGCTGTTGTGTCAGGATATCTTTTTTCTGGAAATACCTTTTTAGGGATTGACAATTTGTCGAATACAAGTTATAATAAAAATGATCCGAAATCAAACATCTTTACAGGAGTTTAGGAGGAATACATAGCGATGAAAAAGAAAATATTAGCAGGGGTGCTAAGCGCTGCAATGGTTGCTACGACTGCAATAACAGCCATGAACGTATTTGCGGCAGACGGCAAAATGGTTAATTATTACGACGAGGACAATTGGACGGGGTATAAATACAACGATCCGATTGAGTATGACGGCGAAAGAGAAATTGCCTATGATCAGACACTTTCTTTTGAAGTGGATCAGGTAATTGACGGTGAAGACAGCGGCGCGTCAGCCAAAGTCTGGATGGTTCATCACGCAAAAGCCAATCTTAAGACAATTTTTTATATTGAAGTGACGGACAGCGATGTGGTTGCTCCTACAGACGCTCAGAAGAATGGAAATGCTGTTGCAGAAGAAAATTTTGACTGTGTTTCCATATTGGTTGACTCTGACAGAGGCGGCTACAAAGCACTTGCTGAGAATGACGAGTGGTGGACGGCAAATGCTACAGCAGATGATAATGGATTCCAACCTGACATGCCGAGATGGCAGTCTAAGCAGTACATCAACCGTATTGACGCAAGCGGATATCCTGCGCTTCATTGGCCGAACGGCGATTATTTCGGCACAGAGGGCGAGGGAAACGCCATAACGAGTGGTGCAGCACCGCAGGTGTACTATGAAAAGACTGAAACCGGTTACATTCTTGAATTCTCTCTGAGAGGTATAAACTTTAGCACTGAAGGTGTTAACGGTCTGGCAATTGTTTTGACTGACGTTGACAGTGAGGGCAATGTGACGCGTTATGCCCAGAAAGCGGACATTGATCCGACAGACCTGAAAACATTCGAATGCTTCACAAATCTCAGCGAATTAGACGATCAGATTCTGCCTTCCAAGATTCAGTCTGATACCGTTACTGGATCCGACACCGGCACAGATACAGGCAGCGACACGGGTTCAGATACAACAACAGGAGGAGACGATAAGCCGCCTGTAATCGATATTACGGAGGTCTTTACGGATGTGGATAAGGATGCGTGGTACTACAACTACGTATCGTATGCATATACGCACGAGCTTATGAAGGGCACTTCTGAGACGACATTTGAGCCGGCTATGATTATGACGCGCGCGCAGTTTGTACAGCTCTTTGCGAATCTGGACGGTGCAGATCTGAGCGAGTACACAGAGACAAAATTCGAAGACGTTGACATGAACGAATGGTACGGCCCTGCTGTTGCGTGGGCTGAAGCAAACGGCGTAGTCAACGGCACAAGCGAAACGACGTTCTCTCCGTTAGAAGAGATTACAAGAGAGCAGATGTGCGTTCTGATTGTAAACTATGCTGAGTATGCAAATATCGATCTGGAGGGTGCGCTTACAGATATGCTGGCTGAACTGCTCGCTGCTTTCGGAATCGAAAATAGTGAGGATTTTGACCTCGACGAACTGCAAGCACTTATGGATGAAATTACACTTGGCGATATTTTCACAGATGCTGATGCAGTAAGCAGTTGGGCAGCAGAGGCAGTTGAAAGCTGTGCAAAAGCGGGTATCATCAACGGTACAGGCGACGGCACTTTCAATCCGCTCGGAACTGCTGACCGCGCGTCGGTAGCAACGCTTATCACCAACTTCTGCATGGTTTTTGTCGACTGAGTTCATTAAAATAAGCGGATAACGAGAGATTTCGGAGAAACGCCTGCTGCGTATTTATGCGGCAGGCGTTTGTTTTTTTCGTCATATGCTGCAGTTATCGGGCGGTTTGTCAGCTTCCTTATCTGCCTTTTATATTTATTAAAAGCAAAATTTTAGGCTGAGCATTGACTGCTTTCGAATTGACATTGTCATTATAGCAGTGCTCAATAATATTCTTCTGGTGCGATGCGGCCTTGGCCGCATTTGCTGTAATTAAGAAATTATCCCGGATTGTGCGAATTTAGTCATAGGCATAGCAGCCCGGGGCGCAGCCAATTATCGTAATGATAGCACAGAAAATTATAGCCGCGGAAAAGAACTTTTAAAGCTTATACTCAAATGCCGGCTGTTGCCGGACAAATCTGTACGGTGCTAATCGAAATTTTATCAGGATTTTGATACAGACAGCGATTTATATACGCAATTTGCCGCTCTGTGTCTCAAAGCTTATCTTTCACTGATTTCATTTCCTGTCTGTAATCGGGAATGTTAAAACAGCCATTTCGTTATCTGTTCTGCGCGACGTTCTCTTGATTGCAGCTTACGTCACCGCACTTATGCTTTGGGGAGCAATGGGAATTTTGGGGCATTGCCTGTCTCATCTCCCTTTGCGGCTGCAATAACTACTTTGGTTATGGGGATTCTGAATCATTTGGCGCTTCGCTCGAAGCACTGTGCGGTTATACGCTCAGAGAATTCAAACACAAGCGCAGATTCTTAAACGGTGGAACTCAATTTTGAATTGTACTGTGCGAAACGACTGATAGCTGGACATTGATCTGAGATATTGATATAATAAAATTACAGCCGGCCGGCTGAAATAAAGAAGGGGTATTTCATCTATGAAATTTGGTGAAACCGTCAAAAAGCTGCGGCTCGAAGCGGATATGACACAGGAAGGTCTGTCGGAGCTTCTTTCAATCACGCCCCAGGCCGTAAGCCGATGGGAAACCGGCATGGCAATGCCGGATATTTCCCTGCTGCCGTCATTGGCCAACTTATTCAATGTAACGACTGATTATCTGTTGGGAATGGACATCCGTCAGAGGGATGCGCGTTACGCTGAGTTTGAGCAGGCCTACAGGGACTATTGGAAAAAAGACAAGGAAGCGAGCTATCAAATGGCAAAACAAGCGGTAAAAGAATATCCGGGAGAAACAAAATATATGGAATGGTTAGCCTCCTGCGAGTATTTTATCGCGATGACACTGCCCGGCGGCGCAGATTGCTGTAAAATGCTGGAACATTCGATTGAACATTATAAATTTGTATTGAAAAAATCCACTGAAAAAGAACTGCAAAATAAGGCGCTTCACGGCATCGTATTGGCTCTCCGCTTTGCCGGAAGAAACGAAGAAGCGACAGAATATGCTATGATGCAGGAGGATGAGGAAGCGCGGGACGAATTGCTGATGTGGTGTATCGAAGGCGAAGAAAAAAGAATACACTTACAAAAACTGCTTGCGCGCAAATTTCAAGCACTTCTATTTCAAATAGGATTTAGGAATAGGTGTCAGGAAGCATATGAGGCAGTTGAACAGATTCTTAAAGTCATAATGCCCGATGAAAATTACTTAGAATATCATCGGATTCTGCAATATAACAGTATAGATAAAGCTTTTCTTTTCTGTTCAGAAAGTCGATGGGACGAGGCTTTGAAAAGTCTGAAAAAAGCGCGGCATCACGCAGAGGAAATGGTAAAAGTCCGTGCGGCGAAAAATTCTCGTTATACATCGCCGCTGTTTGACTGTCTTGAATATCGGGACGAAGATTTTGATTCGTCGGAGGAAACGGAGCTTGACGACTTTTTTAACTGTCTGAAAAACAACCGTTGCTTTGATCCCATACGCGATCGTGAAGATTTCAAAGCTCTGGAAACCTCATGATATAAATAGGCGGTGGACGGATTCTTTAGAATCCGTCCACCGCCTTAGTGTTGTTTCTTATGTTAGCTTACGTTTGCCAAGTTTTCTGGTTACGTTCAGAAGCAGCAGACCTAAAAACAGAACAGTCGGAAATACAGCGGCAGCCAGAATACCGGATTTCAAACCGGATTCTATGAGACCGGAGGAGCTGAACAGACCGGCAGGCACAACAAGCTTTCCCTGCTCTACAGCATTAGACACGACACCGACCAGCCCCGGGCCAAAGGAACATCCGAAATCTCCGGCAAGCGCTAATACGGCAAACATAGCTGTCCCTCCGGAAAAATATTTTGAGGACAGACTGATAACACCCGGCCACATCAGGCCGACAAACAAGCCGCACAGGGCGCATCCGGCAAGAGAGAGAATAGGATTTCTGGCAAAAACGGTCAGAAGGTAACTGCCCACGCATCCGGCGCTGCAAACGGTCAATACCAGTCTAAGATTGATTTTGCCGCCGCAAAATCCATAAAAAACGCGGCTCACCCCCATTAGAATTGCAAACATACAGAGTCCCAGCAAATCTCCTGTTGTTTTGGATACGCCGAGTCCGCTTTCGGCAAAAAGTGATGTCCATTGCGCCAGAGCAATTTCTGTTGCGCCAGAGCACAGCATAAGAATCAAAAGAAGCCAGAATAGCTTTTTCCTTACCAGCTTTCTGAAAGGGACACGAACCTCATCCTCGATTGAGGGAAGAGGAACCCTCGAAAAGAAAAGCATGTTGCAGAACGGGATGAAAGCCCAAAGAAACACCAGAATATACCAGTGTGTTGTATCGAATGCTACAAAAAATGCTGTTGACAGCAAAACGACGGCAACCTGCCCCCAACAGTAAAAGGAGTGCAGCAGGCTCATAGAAGCCGATTTTTTATCACTCGGAAGCGCATCAACAATCGGACTGACAAGAACCTCTATCAAACCGCCGCCTACAGCGTTAATGCACACGGCTGTCAGCAGACCGGCAAAAGGATCTGACAGCAAATATGGGAGCGTGCCCATAAGCACGAGTCCTGCGGCCGCCAGAGCATGCGCGCCTACGATGCCTATTCGGTAGCCAATCCGGTCTATGTATCGGGCGGCCAGGGAGTCTACCAGAATTTGTATGATAAAATTTACGGAAATCAGCAAGCCTATTTTTTCTAACGATAAATCGAAGGTTTTCTGAAAAGTCACAAACAAAAGCGCAGGCAAATTATTGATGATTGCCTGCGTAAAATAGCCGCAATAACTGGCATACAGCGTATGCCTGACATTGAATCTCATATGGTTGCAAATCCTTTCTTCAAGCTCTCTGAATCGGCGGGCTATCCGGCAATCATGCATGCCGACTAACCAAGTCATTCTATCATATCGTATGAAAAAAGTCAAGCACATGTGAATTCAGTTTCACTGAAGAAAAGGAATCAAGATTTCCATCCTGCTATGCTGTTCACTGCTCAGCATGGCCCGGGCAAAGCGGCTTAAAGGATGTTTGTTTGGGAATATATTTTGGTCCGCCGCAATCTGTATATAAAGCTATAGAGCGCCCTGCGGCGAAACGATTGCTTGTAAAGAATAAAGTAAAAAAAGATTACTATTTGTGCCGTTTCAGCATTAAACATGCAAACAGTTGAATCACAGGTATAAACGATACTATTGGCGTTTTCTCTTGGAATCATTGTAAATTGATGCAAAAAATTTATAATTTTATGATATAATATAACTTTGTCACGCGCATGGCTTAGCTCATACCATATTCTGATGAACAAAGTATGGAGGTCCTTGAAAATGGAATTCAGAAAAGTTTTTGATACGATACCTGAGCAGTTTGATCAATATCGGCCGCGCTACAGCTCGGAGTTATTCTCTGAATTGATAGAATATGCTCATATCGAACCGGATAAGACGGTACTGGAAATCGGTCCCGGAACCGGACAGGCGACAGACCCTATTCTTCAAACAGGCTGTGATTATCATGCGATTGAACTCGGCGGGCATTTGACTGAAATGATGAAGCATAAATACGGCCATTTCACCAATTTTGAAATCGTAAATGATGATTTTATTACACACGATTTTGCAAAACAAAAATTTGATATGATTTATTCGGCTGCCACCATTCAGTGGATTCCTGAGGAAATAGCATTTCCAAAAACTTATAACTTGCTTAAGCCGGGTGGAGTTCTGGCTATGCTGCTGACTTACGGGGATTATAAAACGCCCAACGAGGCGTTGTATAAACGTATTCAAGAGGTGTATGCAAAGCACTTTAAACCTGAAATCGAATACAAGCACGGTGCTTTCATATACTCAAATGCAGAAAAATACGGTTATACTGATTTCAAAAAGCAGGAATTTCATGGAAAAAGAGAGTTTACTGCAGATGAATATGTCGGTCTTTGCGGTACGCATTGCGACCATATTGTTATACCGGAACCGCACAAAACAGAATTTTTCAAGGGGCTCCATAAAACAGTGATGGAAGCGGGAAACAAGATTGTTTTCTATGATACCTTTATATTAATGACAGTAAAAAAGCCGGGATGATAAATGAGAGAAGAGAATACAGTGCATAAACTTTTTCATCGGCTGTAAATCCACGTTCCTCCAAACGCTTAACAATAAAGTAAAATTTTAATCTAAATACAACCAAAACCGGCATGATTTTACTCCATGCCGGTTCTTTATATTTGCTTTTTTCAAAGCTACTGGGTGCAATAATCTGCTAAATCATTTGCAAACATCAAACGCACAGAAGGGAACTGCTTCGGCGGAATGAAGGAAGGAACATTCGAATTCGGGAGTTCTTCTGCTGAAAGCGTTAGAGAAAGTATAAATGAGCATCTTTGGTCTCTGAAAAATTTTTTTGCTCCTTAATTATTAAATTTCAAGTTTGAGAACCAATAGACTTGCCCCATTGCTGTCTAATGGTGAAGCTCTTATACATAAATATCACAGATGAAAGAGAGTGGCATGAAAACATTTACTACACCTTTGTTACCATATCGTATTACGTTTCTTAAAAACAATAGCATATCAATTATTTTTGGGTTATCTTTTACGCAAAGTGCTCTTTGTCTTTCGTAAACTATAATACAGTTAACTTGTGCTCCTGAATTTTATCCTCTGTTTCTAATCCCGGAAAATTCTAAATTACCAATTAAACAAGCTCCACTTGGGCACAAAGCGTTAAAAATTATTGTTGTTTTGAGTGCCCCAATTTGACAAAAAGTCAGTATTTGCAAGGTTTTTCACAGTTCAAGGCTTTTTGATATCAAAAATCAAATACTATTTTTTAAATTCAGTTCTTACTGAGAAATAAATTCAGCTTAGATATAACAAATAATAAAACGTAAAAAACGCATGAATGGAAGGCGGCGCTCATATATATGGAACAACACACCACTTATGCATGTGTATGCCGGCGGCCGACCATGCATTGCGAAGATTAACGTTTACTGCCGCCGAGACTTGGAGCAGGTTATGGACGAAATGCAGAAACGTGTACTGGAAATAGGCGCGTATATATGCGAGGAAAACGCGACTGTTCGGGATGCAGCAAAAAAATTCGGTGTTTCAAAATCAACTGTACATAAAGATATTACAGAAAAGCTGATACGTGTAAATCCAGCGATGTATTATGCCGTTCGCAGCGTACTTGACAGGAATAAAGCGGAACGTCATGTACGCGGCGGGGAGGCGACAAAAGTAAAATATATGAACTTAAGAAAAAGCAGCGGCTGATAGTAATCAGTCTGTATGGTATTTTTATCATACAGGCATTGAAAAATCAAGCGTTTGTTACACAAAAAAACGGTTCATCAAAAAATTATTGATTTAGCACACGGCTTTGCTGTTTCAGCACTGAAATATAAAAGAAAAACCGCCGGTATATCCGGCGGTTAAACGTTCTTGAAAGCTTATGCCTCTTTCGATATGACTTGTTTTCCCTTGTATGTTCCGCAAGCCTGACATACTCTGTGCGTCAGGTTATATGCACCGCATTTGGGGCACTTCGTCATCCCTGGCATGGAAAGCTTCCATACATTGGAACGTCTTTTATCTCTTCTTGCTTTGGATGTTTTTTTCTTCGGTACTGCCATCGTCTGTTCCTCCCTCCGTATTATCGCTGTGGGACAACGCCTGTAATTTTGCCAACCGCGGATCAACCTCTTTCAGAGTACATCCGCAAGCTGATTCATTTAAGTTTGAACCGCATACCGGACATAATCCCTTACATGTTTCCGTACATAAATGTTTTGACGGAAACCTTAGCAGAATTTCATCATATACAGGCTGTGAGATATCCAAACAGTTGTCCGCAATTAAAACGTAATCTTCTTCCTGCTTTTCTTCAGGACCTGACAGGAGTCTGGCTTCTGCTACGTTTTTTTCCGCATTGAACAGCAGCTCGCCCGCAACGGGCTCCAAACAGCGTGCGCAATGCGTTTGGTAAGGAACAGAAGCGGTAAAAGTCAGTTTCATATAGCCGGCTTTGTTGACTACACTTCCGCTGATGTGTGCACCGTACGGAAAAACAACATCTTCCCAGGGCAGCAAATGAACTTCCGCATCGTTCCCGCCGTTGTCCTGTCCAACAGATCCGCTTGCGAACGAAATGTCGCACACAAAAGGCAACATGTCGGTAGCACCGGTCAGAAGAGAACTCACATCAAGATTCAACGCTATTTTCTCCTTTCCGGCCACATTCTCACTCATTATTTTATTATAATAGATATTTTTAATTTTGTCAAGATGATAAGCAAAAAAACATTTTATTTTATGATTTCAAAATACAAAACGTATCCTGGATATATGGAAAAATGTTCGCTTTTTTATTTAAATAAATATGGATGCTTCGAACAGAAATAATTGTCAGAGTAAAAACGCTTTTTTTATAATATTATTTATTCTTCACATAATCTATTAAGAAAATTTGAAGAATTTCCTCTCCCTTGAAAAGGAACATATAATCTTTCCGTGCTGTTTTTGTCCATTTTACTTTTTCTTTGACGGTCTGCTGTTTTAATCATCCGTTGATACTGTCGTGAAAGTCTCTTAGTTGACTTGAGAAAAATTTACTGCAATGCGAAAAGGAATATATTTAAAACAGATTCAAAAACAAGTGCATAAAAACAACTCTTCGGCGCACTGCCAAAAGTGCGCCGAAGAGACAAAAAATGGTTTTACGCTTTATAAAGAGGACCGTATGACGAGCAGGCTCTGTAATCAGCACTTTCCGGATCATTGGTTCCGAACGCCGACCAGCTATGCGGCCGGTAGATTTTTTCTTCCGGTATATTGTGCATGGAAACCGGTATGCGGAGCATGGACGCCAGCGTCAGTACATCGGCTCCTACATGTCCGTATGTAAAGGCTCCGTGATTGGCGCCCCAATTTGCCATCACGCTGTATACATTCGCAAAGGCACCCTTTCCGGTCAGACGCGGTGCGAACCAGGTGGACGGCCATGTCGGATCGGTACGATTTAGCAGTGTGTCGTTGACCTGCTGCGGAAGTTTAACCGTATAGCCTTCCGCAACCTGCATGACAGGTCCGAGGCGATCAACATAATTGACACGAACAACCGTAATCGGCATTTCGCAGTCTGTGGAGAATTGTGAGGAGAATCCGCCGCCGCGGAAATACAGCTTGTTTGCCGGCGCCCATTTTGTCGCGCCCAACATCGCCTTGATATCCTCGTCGTTCAGGTTCCACCACTCCTTCATGACAGCATTTCCGTCCGCGTCGCGTGCGGCTCCGCTTCCGTCAAGCGCTGCCGCGCCGGAATTTATCAGATGAATAAAGCCGTTTGCCGCCGCACCCTCTGGCGTATAGCCTGTCACCCTCTTGACGGCATCAGGGCTCCAATAGGTACGGACATCGGCAAAAACTGCGGAACGATTGGTCAGCAGATGCAAAAACAGCATCGCAACGCCATTCAGATTGTCATTCTCCGTCGCAAGAACTAACGGCTGACGTTTTCCGTTCCAGTCAAAACCTGAATTAAATATAGCTTCAGTGAAATCTGCATTTGGTTTATAATCCGTCCACATTCTCTGGCCTTGGAAGCCTCCGAAAATAGCATTTCTTCCGTTGGATTCCTCCACAAAGCCCATTTCGGCCAGCTTCGGGTTGCCTATCATGATATCGCGGCAGATAACTGTCATCTTTGCAACAAAATCCCACTCCGCTTCCTTTTGCTCAGAGGAGGAACGAATCTCCGGAGCGTTGACCTCCAGACCGTCGGGACAATTGGCCTTGATCCAGGCGCGCGCCTTGCAGTATTGCTCGGCATCATATATCCCGAGGTCGATTCGGCGCAGAATTTCCGTCATATCTACCCATTCAGCGCGGATGCCGAGGTATTTCTGCATGAATACCGGATCAAGAAAAGAACCGGCAATTCCCATAGAGACCGATCCGAGTGCAACATATGCCCGGTTGCGCATCAATCCTACCGCAATAGCTCCGCGGGCGAAGCGCAGAATTTTCTCAGCAACATCATCGGGAATGCTGGTATCGTCCATATCCTGGACATCGTGCCCGTAGATGCTGAACGCCGGAAGTCCTCTTTGCGCATGGGCAGCCATAACCGCAGCGAGATACACAGCGCCCGGACGTTCTGTTCCGTTAAAGCCCCACACTGCTTTAACAGTCATTGGATCAAGATCCATGGTTTCACTTCCGTAACACCAGCAGGGAGTAACGGAAAGCGTCGCGCATACATGAAGCGCGGCAAATTTCTCAGCGCATTTTGCTGCTTCTGCGCCGCCTCCTATTGTTGTATCTGCGATAACACACTGAACAGGCGTTCCGTCCGGATAATGTAGGTTTTGGGAAATCAGGTTTTTAGCGGCCTCTGCCATAGCCATTGTTTGATTTTCCAACCCCTCACGAATGCCTCTCCGCCTGCCGTCAATGACAGGTCGAATACCAATTACTGGATAAATCATCATATGCCTCCCAAAAAAATGAATTGTTTTTGGATAAAATTTACAATGAACCCTTTATACTATACCATGAAACCCTAAAAAAATCAAGGCGTTTTGACAAACGAAACCTAAGACTTTCTGTATAAAGCGTAATACAAAGAAACAACAGCCGTATAGGGGCTGCAAAGTACAGCGGTTTTTATAAACAGCATTAAGTTTTCAGAAAATAGAATGATTTTTCGTGCAGTTCCGATTTTCGTACAGTAAATTGCTTAAAGAAAGGAGGAGCATTTCTAAGTAAATTTTTGAAACACATTAATGTAAAATTTAAAATAAAATCCCCCCGAAAACACTGATTTTTTCGGAGGGATTCTGTTTAAAGTTATCTCTTGGAGAACTGAGGTGCGCGTCTTGCTGCTTTGAGACCGTACTTCTTTCTCTCTTTCATTCTCGGATCACGTGTCAAAAGTCCCGCTCTTTTTAAAGGAGTGCGGTACGTTTCGTCCGCTTGGAGCAGAGCTCTTGCGAGACCATGACGAATGGCTCCGGCCTGTCCGGAAAAGCCGCCGCCCTTTACAGTGCAGATAATATCAAATTTTCCGGAAGTATTTGTAACACCAAAAGGTTGATTGACAATCAGCTTCAGCGTTTCCAGGCCAAAATATTCGTCAATGTCACGTTTGTTGATGGTAATCGCACCGGTGCCCGGGACAATACGGACACGCGCGACTGATTTTTTTCTTCTGCCTGTTCCGTAGAAATACGGTTTTGCACTTTTATACATGCTCATGATTCTATCTCCTCTCAAACACCGGCATAGGGAACAGGCTGCTGAGCCTGCTGTTTGTGTTCGCTACCTGCATAAACTTTCAGCCGGGTAATGCTTGCCGCACCGATTGAATTTTTTGGCAGCATACCTTTTACAGCCAAACGCATGGCAAATTCCGGCTTTGTTGCCATAAGCGTTGAGTATTTAACTTCTTTCAGACCGCCAACATAGCCGGAGTGGTGATAATATTTTTTCTGCTCAAGCTTTTTGCCTGTCAGAACAGCCTTTGCCGCGTTGATGATAATGACGAATTCACCGCAGTCAACATGAGGTGTAAATTCGGGTCTGTGCTTGCCGCGCAATATATTGGCAGCCAACACTGCGGTTTTGCCCATGGGCTTTCCGGCAGCATCAATGATGTACCATTTTCTGTCCAGGGTTTCTTTCTTTGCCATATAAGTGGACATAATCAGTTCCTCCATAAAAACAGCGGAGACTTGCACCGCTCATTTGGCATGCAGAGCACGCCATTCACATATACCGGCATTATATCACAATTTGTATGCTGTGTCAATAGGTAATCGAGAAAAAAAGATATATTTTTGAATTGCAGCATAGATCTCTCGCATTATCTTTAAATATCTCGTTTCATCTTCCATTTCCTCGTTTGTGAAGAACAAATTGGATGGTGAGCAGCGGTGATGTAAAGGCAGCTTTCGCTTGTGTATTTGCCGAGGTACTGCTTTAACATAGAGCCATTTTCCGCCTTTGCCTGACAAAATTTCCGGAAAGAATGAAAGCATCTCCCCGGCCGCTGTTTGTATTTTTATTAAAATCTATTCTCCAATGTCAGAGAAAATAGGCATTTTAAAATCTAAAAAATTGATAAAAGAAACGGTAATTTTCATAATAGAAAATTACCGTTTCTTTTTATATACCGCCTATATAGTCTGAACGGAAATGTCGGTACCGCTTCTGATAGCCGGAATTTTTCCGACAAGAAACGCAAGAAAACCGGTGATGATGATTTCGGGTACCATATAGGTAGCGTTATAAATTACGGAATAAACCAGTGCAAGTGAAGCGCCGGAATACGAATCCAGAATTCCGGTTCCGAAATCGCCGAATTTTGAAAAAAACCACTCTGCATAAGAGCCGAAAAAAACAGCTCCTGATACAATATGCGTCAGAAAACGGAGAAACAGACCGAAAACAGCTCCCAAACACAGTGCTTCGGAAGCTGAAGCTTTTTTACGGAATATGGCTGCGAATCCGATAACGGTATAGGCTACGATGTAATCGAGGAAAACAATAAGAAGCGCGCGCCACCATATTTCCTGTGAATCGCCGGGCAGAAAGAACGCGGAAACCGTATTCATGCCTGTAAAAATCTGCAATACGCTGTAAACGCCGGCCGCACCGATACCCCATTTCAGTCCGCGCCGATACGCAATGATCACAATGGGCAGCATGCTCGCCAGCGTAATACTTCCACCGTAGGGCAGCTCAAATATTTTGAGCATGGACAGAATCGTAGCCAATGCAAGGAGCAGCCCGCTTTCCACAAGAGCCTTTGTTTTTTCTTGCTGCATAAGAATCATCAATCCTTTCTTCTGTTTGATTTTGACTGCCTGAAGGTCTCTGAGCCACGGATGTCGACAGCACACAAAAACAACCGCACAGAAATACCCGTGCGGTTGTAACCTCTATTTTATCAGAAGCATTCTCCCTACGCTGGTATTATCCAAATCAGGTGAAAGGGTTCGGAACGCTGTTCCGTCTCAGCCTTGCGGCACCCCTGATGCACACTATGCGATTGTATTTTTATGTGGCAATAATTTTTTCTCCGCACCCCTCCTTTTTTATTTTTTAATATTCTATCATATATAATACTGTATGTCAAGAGCGGTTAGTCCTTTATTGTGAAGCAGCGGCTGTCATGATTTTCGAGCGTTCCATTCCTCTCGGAGCAAAATATATTTCATATCATCAAAAGTCCTGTCGAGCTGCTTTGCATAATAGGTATCGCATTTCACAAAGCGAAAACCGCACTTTTCAATGACACGGCGCGACTGATCGTTTGATTTGAAATGCCCAACTGTTACGGCCTCAAGGTCAAAGGTTTCAAAACAGTATTCAAGAATTTTTCCAACAGCCTCAGGCATGAGTCCCATGCCCCAATACGCTTTTGAAAGCACATAGCCGATTTCCTTCTGTGTCAGGCTGCCGTATGTTTCATCTCCATTTGCCCATGACGGATGCAGCCCGCTTGAGCCGATTGCTTTCATGTTTTGCTTGAGTACAACGGCAAACACATTCCTCTCTTTTATGAATGAATCCAATATCTTTTGAGATGTATCCTTTGATTCGTGGTGATGCCAGCCGGCCATCTCTCCCACGCCGGGAACAGAGGCATATGCATAAAAATCCTCAAGATCGGATTTTTTCCACGGCCGGAGAATTAACCGTTCCGTTTCAAGAATTGTGTTTGATATATCGATTTGTATATCCATGATAACTCTCCTTTATTCAAATAATCCTTCTGTTGATTTTCCGCTTTTACCGCTTGTACCGATGCCCCTTGGCCACTCGTTTGTTTCCATGATTGTTGCTGCGTTGATATTGCAAAAATGAGCATAATGTGCTTCCAGAGTGGCATATCGCACAGCACGAAATTGAAATTGCATGTTTTCAGCATGATCTCCAGATTGATAAACATGACAGAGGTTTGATTTTTTATTCCTTACAAGTTCGCACTTCATTGCTTGTCGCTCCATTCGCTTCGTAAGATCGAATACATACAGGCGTCGGCGATTCCTTTATTTGTGAAATCAGCCTGACGCTTTGTGCCTTCATATACCATACCGCACTTTTTCATCATACCTCCGGATCTCGGATTGTCCGGATCATGCTGCGACTCGATGCGGTTGATTCCGATTTGTGTGAAGAAAAATTTTATAACTGCCGCGAGCGATTCACTCATATATCCCTGATGCCACCATGCTTTTCCGAGACAGTATCCGATATGCACCATCGAAGTCCTGTCGTCATGGCCGACGGCGGAAATAGATCCGACAGGATCACCAATATCATCCGGCACAATCGCCCAGTGATAAAAATCGCTGTGTGAGTAATCGGATATCCACCTGTCAAGCACCTGCATTGTCATTCTGATATGGGGATGTGCAGGCCATCTTAAAAATTTCGTCACCTCCGGGTTGTTTGCCCAGTTGCTATAAACCGCCGGCACATCGTCCGGTGTGAAGCGCCGCAGCGTCAGGCGCGGCGTTTTGATTGTCTGTGTTCCTTTATGAATTGGCATTGCGGTCACTCCCCTTCGATAATTCATCAAGCAAGGCAAGCGTAATATCTTTCGATATTTCTGATGCCGACTTGCAGTTTGCCTTAAGATTGACTTCACCGCTGTGAATTACCGTATCTGTTATGGCGCGGACGGCGATGAACGGGATATTGTTTATATAACAAACGTGAGCTATGCTTCCGGTTTCCATATCAACCGACAAAGGCTGGAGCCTTGCATTGATTTCATCCCGCCCGCTGTCGGTTATAAATGTTTCGCCCGTGACCATGCGGCCAAAGTGGATAGTATGTATATTCTGACACTTTATAACAGCCGATTTTGCCGCACACAGCATTGTTTTGTCCGCTCTGAAAAATTCATCCGGCATCCATGGGTGGTAGTCCGTTAGAATTTCCGGATTTACATCGTGATAGGCGACCTCGGTTGCGATAACCGTATCGAGAATGGTTACCCTTGTGTCCATCCCGCCGGCAGTTCCTGCGTTGATCATTGCACCAACGCCGTAACTGTCGATCAATATCTGCGCTGCCGCCGCCGCGTTGACCTTGCATACGCCGCAATACAAAGCTACGACAGCGAGCGGTTTCGTTTATGAATCCGCTGTGAAATGTCAACATGGCTTTTTCGGTTACCGTATCGTTTTTTATGTGCGTGAGAAACGGAGCAAGCTCTGTGTCAGACGCGCAGAGGATTCCTATCTTCAATCGAATCACCCCATTCCATGAATCCTGCCGTAAACGGCAGATGATCGAATTTTTTCGCGCCTGTGTGAACAAATCCGTCGGCTGCATACCAGTTTTTGAGTACAGAGCTTTCATCAATAATACCGATTGTTATTTTTCGTCCGCCGAATTTGCGAACCTTTTCTTTTGCGTGATCAAGCAGCAGCTTGCCATATCCCTTGTGACGGTATTCAGGGAGCACCGCGAGATTGTGAAGCTCATAGGTTTCATCCTCTTCTTTGGACAGCGCAGCATACCCGACCATTATCCCTCTCTCATACAAGCCGAACATGTACCAGCCCCAGCTCATCTGCGTCTCCAGATATTCAATCGGCATAAAACTTGTGTGCTTCGGGCAGTTTTTGCGCGTCAGTCCGAATTCCTCTGCAACGGTGGCAAATCCGCGGTGAACAATGTCCAGCGCGGTGGGAAGCTGTTCCGCCCGAATCGGGAAAACTCCTTTGATGAGCTTTTCGGCGTCTACGAGTGTCAGCTTGTCATTCATCACCCGTCATGAACCGGTATCCACATATCCACAGCCTTCATAGCACCGTCTGTTCGCTGTCTGATCTTCCGGATAATCGAGAAACCATCGCTTTGCATCCGGATAGAACTTTTCGCACAGACGGATTGCACTTTGCGCAATGCCGCGGCGCTGCATTTGCGGCAAGATGTAAATCCGCGCAAGATAATATTCATCGTTTCCGCGGTCAAAAACCGTGATGCCGCCGGCAAGAGCACCGTCCGCATAAATTTTATATACATGATGGTCGCGCTTAAACCAGCGTTCAAATTCTTCAGCTCCGCGCAAATACGGGCTTGTATCATCATTATATAATTGGTAGAGTCTCTCAAAGGCTTGCTTTTGGATGCTTACAAGCTGACTTACATCTTCCATTGCAGCTTTTTCAACTATTATATTCATTGTCTTATACCTTTCTGAAAATATCGAGCATATGGTGCGTTGCACCCACCATTTCCGGACGTTCACATACGGAAAAGTGATAGCGGAGGTAAAGTTCAAAGGTTTCGTCGTCCATCGCATCGATCGTGTCCCTGATAAAATTTGTCGCCATGTCCGTACCGATATAATGCAGGCGGCTGACATTGAAATGTGCCATCAGCTCGTCAATCTCGGATTTGGTATAAAGTTCAAATACTTCCTTTGGCGTGGATGCGCATTTGAAGGTCACGGGATCGATCATGCCCTCTTCCATGTAGGAGCGTATATTCCCGCGTACAAAGCAAAACTGAATCACTGACGCGTCGTTATTGCAATAAGCCGTAAATACAATACCGCCTTTTTTTGTGACACGTATCGCCTCGGAGAGGGCTTTAAGCTGATTCTCCTTTGTGTAAAGATGATACATCGGACCGAGCAGCAGCGTAATATCATAAGTGTTGCCCGAGTATTCTGACAAATTCAGCGCGTTGCCCTGCCTGATTGTGATTGTTTCACCGGGTACGGTATTCCGTCTGAAAACCTCAATATTGCATTCACACAGCTCTACTGCATCCACCACATAACCGTTCTGCGCAAAATAATGCGAATATCTGCCCGTACCTGCGCCTATTTCAAGAATTTTCATGCCTTCACGCAAATATTTTTCCACATAGCGGACAGTAGTAAGAAATTCCACGCTTCCGTGACGGGAAAGAAGCCGACCGTCCTCACCGCCTCTTTCATAATATTGCTTGATGTATTCGTTGGTTTCCATGTTGCCGTCCTCCTTGAAAATATAAAAAAGGTGTAAGCTTTTCATAAGCTTACACCGCCGTAATCAGTAATGAAATTCAAGGTAATTATATTACCTCAACTGAACACAACAGCTAAGCCCGTCGCCATCCCAATATCTGGTATTAGCTCCGCGCATAGAGGCCGTATTCATGTTAGAGATAATATAACAAATCACGCTATAACCCCCGCAGGTAAATTTGAAATAGTATAGCATAGAATTTCGAGCCTGTCAATATTTTTTTGGAAACCGGTGGATGGGAATTGTTAGAGACAGCAAATACTGCTTTAGTTTGTGATATGTACAGGTATGATAGCGCTGCATCTTCCTTTTTTATGATTCTAAGTTGGTATCAAACCTTATAAAATCAACACTTTGCCTCACGTTCGTTTTTCTCAATGGAATCAAAATCATAAAAATGCTGTCTTTTTATATGCCGAATTTCGTGTTCATATGCCCTTTTCTGCTCATCTGCAGATAAACGTGAATTGATATACACATTATAATTGCCATCTGCATCGACGACGGTGACTCCGTTGACAGTGGAGGGCAGTTCAATCAATCTGCTGATGATATCGTCCAAAGCTACGCATCCTTTCTGAGCGCACTGATAATGCGAACCGTTTTTTCCACATCTTCCTTTGTGGCATTTTTGGCCAGACTAAACAGCATTCGCATCTCAGATCTGTTTTTTAATTCATCGAGATAGGCAAGCAGCTCGTCGTCCTCCTCCGTGCTCGCCCTCAGACTCCACCCGAGAAGGTACTCCGGCGTGGTTTCCAGTCCTCTGGCAAGCGTTTCGAGATTTTTGAGCGGTATGCTGGCAATCGCACCCGTCTCGTAACGCTGCAGGGTTGATTTGCTTAAGCCGGTTCTGCCGGCAAGCTCCTGATAACTGAGGTGCAGCGCAGCACGCCGTTTTCTTATCCTTTCCGCAATGCTTTTCATATTGTTTTCCTGTAATTCTGACATGTTCCATATCCTTTCTTTTCATTGTTATTTAAATTATGCAATAAAGTCAAAATCAACTACATACCGTCATTCTGAACGGCGTTTTATGCCGAACACAGCTTGTACCTATTTCTGTCTAAAATCCATTTGGCTGTTACTGTGACTATTCTATCACAAACGGCTCATAAATGCAACAGTAATTTGAAAAAATAAAATAATTCATATAAAAAATATTGACATATACTATTAAATATGGTATAATTAAAACATCCGTAAAGAAGCAGAAAGGAGGATGGGAAATGTTTCTGGACGAAGATGAAATGCAGCTTTTGCATCTGCCGGCTGAAGACGATGTCGAAGCGTTGCTGCAATGGTATGAAAAAGCGGAAGAATTCCGTTTTGATCTGGAACTGAAGCTTGAGGAAGCGAAAGAACGACTGGCAAGCGAGAACATATATATGTAAAAAATGCGAGGCGTCTGCAGCTTTATTCGCAGAATCAAACGTTCAGCATATGTAAAAGACGGAAACACAGCGGCCGCATCTAACAAAATTTAAATTTTTCCTGCGTAGACCGTAATGAAAGGAAAAGTCATCGCTTGGAAGCTCTTGTTTGCAGAGAGCATCCTTTGGTTTCTCCCCTCATCGTTCAGAATATTACGAATTCGGTTTTGACAGTAGAATAATTTATGCAAAAAAAACTACAGGTCTAAATAAATGCTTTATTTATAATCGGATTTGTGATACAATATCAAAGTCGCACAGTTTTAAATAAATACACCAATAATAAATGGATCTGGATATTTATTTTTAACGTCTTAAAATGAGGGAGGAATCTCAAATGCTTAAAACTGCTCCGGCTGTATTTGCTGTAGGAAATGATTATCAGATCATGACTCTGGTAGAGAAAGAGTCGCTTTTCTGGATCAAGGTAGGAAGTAAAAATTATTATGATGAGTCAAACGGTATTATGAATTCGTTATCAGAGCTTCACCGAGTAACCATTCCGATGAAAGAGCTGGAGAATGCCGGAGAATATACAGTATGCGTCAAACCCATTATTGAACGTAAACCCTATTTTACCGAAACCGATGAAATCGTTGAAAAGTCATTCAAATTCTATCCGGTTCCGGAGAAAAATATTAGAGCATATCACATTGCCGATGCACATAATAAAATTTCTCAGCCTGTAAAGGCAGCAAATACTTTTGGCAGAATAGATATGCTAATTCTTAACGGCGATATTCTGGATCATAGCGGCGATCCCAGTAAGTTTTCTAATATTTACGAGCTTTGTTCTGTGTTAACTGGGGGGAGCATTCCCGTAGTTTTTTCTCGCGGCAATCATGATATGAGAGGAAGATTTGCCGAGAAATTTGCTGAGTACACCCCGAATCAGCACGGAAATACCTTTTATTCTTTCAGACTTGGAAACATTTGGGGGCTTCTTATTGACTGTGGCGAGGATAAAGACGATGATTGTTCAGAATATGGTTTTACAGTAGCCTGCCATGCTTTTAGAGAGCGTCAGTCATTATTTATGAAAAAAATCATTTCAGAGGCCGCAAAGGAATACGCTGCGGAAGGTGTAAAGATCAGGCTTGTTATTTCACATAATCCCTTTACTGAGAAGGATTCTGCTCCGTTTGATATTGAAGAAGAGATATTCTGCGAATGGTCAGAGCTATTAAGAGAGCATATTAAGCCAGATCTCATGATCTGCGGACATACCCATCAAATTGATATTAGATATCCGGGAAGTGAAAAAGATACTTACGGACAGGCATGCCCGGTAATAGTGGCTTCCCAGCCGGGTGAGGGGTATTTTTCCGGCTGTGGATTCATATTCGGTGATTCAGAGGCGGAAGTGGTTCGAACCGACAGCGATGGTCAGATACTTTTCTCAAAAATCATACAGTATGCCAATCAATAAAAAGACAATGCAACGAAAATTTTTTTGAACCGTTAGGCTGAAAAAACTTTGCGATATGTGTAAGGTGCCTTTCTTATTATAACAAAAGCAAGATGACACCCGTCTTATAGACGGGTGTCATCTTGTTTTTTTTTCAGTGGTAGTGCAATCTACCGCTAAGACGCCTCCATGACGGGGCCACGCACCTTATTGAATGTGCAATATAGCTTTTTGTCAAGTCTCTTTCACCGGAAGCCGGATTATTGGGAGAGTGCCCGTGCTCACAGCGGACTATACTGACCGGTTTTAATCTTCAGGCGGTTCAGAGGCCGCATGATCGGCGAATCGCTTTGATAAACCGCGTACTTTGCGCCGGGAAGCCGGAGGACATTCGGATTTTTTGAACCGGAATATGCTTTGAAACCAAGCAATGTCATCTTTGGAGAGGCCGCCGGTCAGCTTCAAAAAGAGCAGGTAACAGAGGGCTGTGACAGCGATGTGAATAATGAGAGAGGTAGAGCTGTAGCGAAAATGAATGCCAAAAACGCCGAAAACAATTTGAGAAAGCGAGGTTGCTCCCAATATGCAGAAGATTGGCTGCAGAGCCCAGCGGCAGAATCTGACCCGTATATCGGTAACAGACAAAAGACGTCCGATGCTGAGAGAGGCGTTGAACAGTTCTGAAATAAAGATGATAGCAATATACGCCCATATGCCTCCGATAGGTAAGAGGGTGTAAACCATAACAACACAGAGGGAGACGTCCATGATGTTATACCGCATAGAAGCAACCTGCTGATCCAGCCCTTTCAGCATACTGTCAACCATGGTATCAAGATACATGACAGGAATCAGTGCTGCGATGACACGGATATAGATACCGGCTTCCTCGCTCTGATAAAGAGCCAAACCGAGTTCTCTGGAAAAACAGATAAAAATACCGGAAATGCCGATGGCAAAGAGCATGGTAATTTGAAAAACACGTTTGACGGCGCTGTTGATAGCAGATGTATTTCCTTTTACATGAAATTCCGATAGCTCGGGTATAATAAGTCCCGAAAAGGCACTCAAAAAGGCCGCGGGAAACAGAATGACAGGCATCACCATACCGTGAATAATACCGTAAGAGGCGAGAGCGTCGTCACCGAGCGCACCGAATTTTCGCAGTCCTATCGGGATCAGAATATGCTCGACGGTAAGGAGACCGGAACGGACATAGGCGCTCAGCGCAATAGGAAGGGAAATCCGAAGGATACGTCCGGTTACGTTGGCGGCTTCTCCGTTTTCCTCCAAGAGAGAAAGATTCCTGCGGCGGTCGAGACGGTAGAGAAGCCATGATAGAAAAAAGGAGCCGCCTTCCGAAATACAAGCGCCGCCGACCAGTGCAAGG
>CAKTAA010000039.1 GCA_934526185.1 uncultured Eubacteriales bacterium
GATGAAACACAGGTGAATGCGTTGCGTCCACCGCGTCGGAACGGTAGACGCGGCCGGGAGAAATGACACGGATAGGCGGACGCTGCTTCTGCATAGTCCGAACCTGTACAGGCGATGTCTGAGACCGCAGCAGAATATGATCCGTGATATAAAAGGTATCCTGGGTATCCCTCGCCGGATGATTCTCCGGAATGTTCAACGCTTCAAAATTATAATAGTCATATTCCACCTCGGGGCCTTCCGCTATTGTAAATCCCATTCCGAGGAACACATCGCTGATTTCCTTTTCGATTGCCGCAAGAGGATGTCTTTTGCCAATCAGAGGCTGCTTTCCCGGTACCGTGACATCGAGCTTTTCCTCTGCCAAGCGCTCCTGCAGCGCTTCTTTCTTCTGTTTCTGCGCGCGTTCCGCAAGTGCATTTTCGATATACTCCCGCACCTCATTCGCAAGCTGTCCCATCACAGGTCTTTCCTCTGCCGACAGCTTTCCCATACCGCGCAGCACTGCGGTAAGTTCACCCTTCTTTCCCAGATACCGGATGCGGATCTGCTCTGTATCCACATGCGCATCCTCAAGCTGCTTCCGCACGTTCTCTCTGATCTCCATCAACAAATTTTTCATAAAAGCATGCTCTTCCCTTCTGCATTTTAACAGGAGGTATCCCCCTTTATTAATATAGATCCCGCCATTTTGTTTCTTTTATTTATATTTCAGGTTAGATTACCTGAATACATAAACATATTGATATGTTACAGCCAAGATAACGAAGCGGAATTTCAAAACTTCGATTTTTTATAATCGTATGGAATACTTGTTCCTATCAGCACGTCTTCGATCTTTTCCAGTATCAGCCAATCGTCCATATTCGACTGCTTTTCAAAAGCAAGCGGCGGTTCAATTCTTTCTGTTCTGTCAAATTCAACCATACACAGACATTTCTTATGCCAGCGTTCCAATTGTTTTTCTGTCAGCCGGAGCTTTTCACTGTTTTCCGCAAGTACAGCATTTATTTCATCCTCTGTAAGCCTGATGTAATTTTGGACAGATACGACCGTTGCGGATACTGTAACGGAAGCCGTCCCCTTTTCCATAAAATAGAGGCGCTCACCTTCGAATACTCTGCTGTGCGGTATTTTCCGGCCTGCTGCTCCGCGGACGATCATTGTTTTGCTCCCGTCCAGTATCTTATCAATGATTCTTTCCCCCTTCTTGCCAGTATTGTCACAATAAACCAGATGTACCATTTCATTTTCCTCTCATCATGCACGCCATAGTTCCTCTTTCAAATCAATGATTACACCCCGATGTCCCAGAACAGACATTTCACTTTTCTGCCGCTGTCTGCCTGTGTAGTATTTGGCAGAACGGCAGTTACTTCATGACAAGAAAACCGCTTCCGTCCCGAATTGTTCAGGACGGAAGCAGTTTTCCGCGGTACCACCCGAATTTCCGCAGCAATGCTGCGGACACTCTATGCACGGTAACGGTGTGCCTCCGGACAGAGCTACGCAGGCATCCGCCGCCCTTCACTCTCTCTGCTCAAAAGGGAAATGCCGACGGTTTCGCTGCCAGCATGCTCGCAGCCTCTGACATGCTTTCTCTGACACAGCGCCCGAATGTTCGATCCTTCCGCCGACTTGCTTTATCATTGCATTTACACCATATTTATAGATATAATATCATGGATTCCGTTAAATGTCAAGTATGATATTCAGAGACGGAACCGCTCATATTATGATAAGTTGTATTCAAATACATACATATTTTTTAGAAAATTTTGAAATATATAATAATATATAATGTAGATCTGATATGCAAAATATCAGGACATGATTGAGGACATCATAATTTCCATACTCATTTTTTTCGATGCAAAAAACCTGTTTGGGCCTTACACTTTTCATACTCCGTATACTCCCATTAACCGTTTCTGCAGAAATAGGATTCAAGCCTTCAGACACTCTCTTTCCAGCATGCTGGCGATACAGGCAATCAGCTCTGTCGGTGACGGATTTCCTCGAGTCGGCATTGCCTTCCAGAAGTCCTGTATCTCAGGATCTGTGCTGCTGAAGCCGATTTGTATAGCCTTCTCCATTTCTCTGATGATTTTATGCTCACTGACTCCCTCCTGTTTTGCCAATTTCTGTATAATTCTCCTGATGTTTTTGCTCTCCATATCTTTTCTCCTTCCGTTCTCTAAGTACGTGTGCAGAAAATAAGACAAGACTTCTTAGAACTTCCAAAATTATTCTAATATGCTACACTATATATTGTCAAATAAAATCGATCGCCGCTTTCTGACGATAAGCGACAGGGCAGGAGTAATTTATATGCATTGTTACGGCAAAATACGTATAAAATTAGACGAACTTGTCAAAAGAAGAGGAATTTCCAAGAACAAATTAAGTCAACGGGCAGAAATGCAACGTTCACAGATTAATCACTACTGCAATAACGAGATTACACGCCTTGATATCGATGTGCTGGCAAGAATCTGCACCGTTTTGGAATGCGATATCGGTGAACTGTTGGAGTTTATTCCTCCGGAAAGTTCCGAGTGAAGTCCGATCAGATTCGGCCTTTTCCGTCTGCCTAAACGTAATCCGGGCAAATTATGAAACATTTATGGGTAAATACTGCAACCGGCGGAATTCAAACATCCCGCCGGCTTTTCTACTTCCTTCAGACAATATGCACTTCGCTATTTAGGGGAATACTGCGTCTGCGGATACCTTCCTCTTTTATCCGAAACAAGCTGTTCATGGACTGTCTCGCTGAACTGTCCGACCTCTGTCAAATCCGGCGATACGGCGGTAATACGCTTCTTCCGCCCAGGCTTCCACAAGTGACGACAAACATACAATTTTCACCGGCTCGTTTATTTCAAGCAGCTATTTTATATTTCATTTGAAGCAACCTGTCTTTGCACAGCGAAGGTTTCCCGTTTTCGGGAAGAAAAAGTATTTTTTACATTTTATATATCCTTCTCATGCCGGCAGCATCACGGAATGTTATGAAACTTCGCCTCTGCCTCCGTTTTTCGAAAAATCCGCATCAGCACCACGGCTGCCGCTGCTGCCAATATAAATTCTGCTGTAAACTGTGCATAAGCAAGACCGTACAGCGGCGCAGCACGGTTCAGAAGATAAAGTGCCGGTATTTCCAGCACAATTTTACGCAGAATGGCAAAGAGCAGCGCCATTTTTCCCATCCCGCATGCCTGAAATACGCCGACCGCAAGAAAATCCACACATAAAAACGGAAGCGCGAGGCACATTCCCTGCAAGAAGCGGGCTCCGTAATCGACCACAATCTGACGCTGCATAAACAAGGTAACCAACCCTCCGGCGCCGAAATAATAGGCAATTGCAATAACACTGAGGAACGAAACCGCAATAGCCATTGAAAAGGTAATGGACTTTTTCATACGTTTGATATTCCCGGCTGCATAATTATAGCTGACCAGCGGCATGATCCCCTGTGACAGTCCGAGCGCGATATATAGCGGAATCATATTGATTTTTTGAGCAATACCCATCGCGGCAACCGCATCCGATCCGAAAGAAGCTGTAAAATTATTCATAACGGTCATTCCGGTGACGTTAAGAAGATTTTGTATTGCTGCTGGAATCCCCACCGCACAGATGCCAAGAACAACTGCCTTTTTCGGGCTCAGCAGCTTTGGACTGATGCAGACATAGGTTTTACCACGCTTAGCAATTAGAAGTATGAAAAAATAGAGACACGCCGCACAGTTTGACAGAAAGGTTGCAAGGCCAGCGCCTGCCGCGCCCATATCAAGCCCCCACGGCAGAATGAATATCGGATCAAGAACAATATTGAGCAGACAGCCGCTCATGGTTCCGATACTCGCATGCATCGCCGCCCCCTCCGCCCTGACCAGATAAGCCATTACAACATTTAATATAGCGGGAGCAGCACCGAAGGCCGTCGTCCATTTCAGATATTCTCCGGTTGCGGCTGCTGTGCCGCTGTCTGCGCCGAGAACCTCAAGAAGCGGCGTTTGAAAAACTGTATAAACCAGTGAAAACAAAAGACCGCTTATCAGCGCGCAGTAAAATCCGACGGCGGAACTTCGACGTACGGTTTCATAATCCTTTCTTCCCAATGCACGGCTCATCATACTGGAGCTTCCCACCCCGAAAAGATTATTGACAGCGTTGAACGCCAGAAGAACCGGCGCCGCAAGCGTAACCGCGGCATTCTGAATGGGATTGTCAAGCATTCCAACGAAATATGTATCGGCAAGATTGTAAATCACCATAACCAAAGAACTGATGATGGTCGGGATGGCAAGCGTCATCACCGCCCTCGGTATCGGCGTTTGCTCAAAAAGCTGCATTTTCTTCGTATCTTCCATAAAATTTACTCCTTGAATTACTTTTTGCTTTCATGCGGTGCTTTGAGCGCAGATCCTCCTGCCCCTTCGTAAGCTTATCAGGATAAGCCGTGCGGCGAAACTGCGACGCATAAATCTTCAGCCGTATAAACAACGGCATACGGTTAAAAGCTTAAAGTTCTATACTGACTGGCGTTTCGCATCATCAGAGCGCGAAGTCTCCTCGGACTGAACGGCGAGGCCGTTCAGTCATTATACCATATTTTCGCCATTTATTGTATATAAAAACTGTGTCTGCTAAAATTTACTCAACGAATTTTAACTGCCTATATATGAAAATCTCAGCTCACAGTTTAAAATATCAGTTAATACGGAAACATTGTTCTGCTTTTTTATGGATTAAATATTAATGAATCACAAAAATCAGGTTGTTTGCAAAACAATATTTAACATATTGTAAAATTTCAGCTCATCGCTATACTATTTGATTGTTGAATATTGATAAATCATTGAAAAGGTGATAAAATACAAACAGAATCCGTTTCATTTTATAGCCTTCGGCAATTGTTTTGTAAAATATAGAACAGAAAGAGGTTGCTAAAAAATTATCAAACGGAACCCCAAATTTAATTTCGGAGGAGTAAATTTTGATGAAAAAGGCTGTATCTCTATTCTTCTCACTTGTGCTGGCATTTTGCCTGCTCACCGCAATACCTCTCAGCGCAAACGCCGCAGTCAGCAATACGCTGGACGGTTTGGAAGTCACTTTACTGACAGATAAAGACGAGTATGTCGAAAGTGACGATATTCAAATAACCGTCAGTGTAAAAAACACCAACGCCTTCAAGGTTGAAAACATATCTATTGAAACACTGCTTTCCGATGGTTTGACAGTGAAAGCCGGTAATGCGTCCGTTGCGGATATTGATATAGAGGCCGGCGAAACCTATTCTGTTACCGTAATGGCCGCGCTGCCGGAACCGCCGTTAGACAGCCAGAGCGGAACTGAAGAACCGTCCGACAGCGCTCCTGTCGTGTCTGATGATGTAACCGCTCCGTCGCCCGCGCCGGATTCACCGCAGACCAGTGACAACCTCATTTTGTGGGCGGTTTTGACAGCCGTTGCCGCTGCTGCAATTTTTTTAGCGCTGCGCAGCAATAAGGCATCAAAGATTCTCGGCCTGTTCCTATGCATGGGAATCGCATTGACCATGATATCGGCCGCTGAACCGAATGTTTACTGTATTGAGGTAGACAAAACCATTACGGCAGGCGGTGAGGAATATACCGTTCAGGCCAAGGTAAAATGGCAGACCGCTGCAGACGGCGATACAGACGCGTCGCTGAAAATATCAGGAAAAGACATTTCCGATTTTACAATCGTTCTTCCGGCAAACAGCAGCGAAAGTCAGAAAACTGCCGCCTCGGAGCTTGCGGATTACCTGGAGCAGATCTGCAATTTTAAGCCTGAGATAAAAGATGATAACAGTGATAAAACCGGTCCGGAAATTCTTCTCGGCTATACGAACAGAATGACGCCGGAGGCAGACGTTGTCGGAGAGCTGGGTGACGAAGGCTTTATCATACGTACAGAGGGAGATGATCTCTATATACTCGGAAGCGGTGTCAGAGGCACCCTGTATGGTACATATACGTTCCTTGAAGACTACCTCAACTGCCGTTTCTATTCAAAATCCTTTGAGGTCGTACCGCAAGCCCAAAACCTAAATGTAAGCAATATTGAGGATAAACAAATCCCCTCGTTTGAATTTCGTGATTCATACTGGTTCTCACTGAATACAAAGGAAAGTGCGGCTAAACTCAAGGTAAACAGCAATCACGGCCGCGAGGAAAGCCAGCTTGACGCAAGCGTAGGCGGCGGTATCACCTATGCTCAGGTGCTGGACGGTGTCGGGTTCGTACACACCCTGCCACTGATTCTGCAAACACAGAAGCCGTCCTATGACGTATATACCCCCATTTGCTTTACCAGCGAAGAAAATTACACCATTGTTCTCAACTTCGTCCGCAATTATCTGAAGAACCATCCGGATGAAACGATCATCAGCCTTTCTCACAATGACGGCGCGGGAGCCTGCACCTGCTCAAACTGCTCTGCGGCTTTGAGGTCAGAAACCTATTCGGGTATCATGCTACAGTTCATCAACCGCATTGCAAGTGAATTTGAAGACGATTACCCAAATCTGCGTTTTGATACGCTCGCATACCGTTCGACTCAGAAGCCGCCGCGCACCACAAAGCCGAATGACAACGTCATTATTCGTTTCTGCTCCATCGACACCTGCTTCAGACATCCGATTTCCGATGATTGCATCGAGTGGGGAGAAGGCAAAACCTATGATGACCTGGTCGCGTGGTCCAAGCTTTGTACAAACGGCAACCTGTATATTTGGAATTACACAACCAACTTTACGGATTTTCATATGATTTATGCTAATTTTGACAACTTCTGGGATGATATGCAGCTTTTCCTTGAGCTCGGCGTTACGGGTGTTTTCGAACAGGGAAACATCGCCTCAGACAGCGGTGAGTTCGGTATGCTCAAGGGTTATATTATTGCAAAGCTGCTTTGGAATCCTGAAATGACGGAAGAGGAATACTGGGGACTGATAGATGAATTCCTCACCGACTACTACGGAGAGGGCGGAACCTATCTCCGGGAATTTATCGATTATTCGCTCGAAAACTCTCCGGATGAGCATTTCGGTATCTATTTCGATGATCCCGGCAACTATGTTTATGACCACTCATACGGAACATTGACCAACAATCTCTCCGGCACGGCGGCTAAAAATTATATCGCCGGACGCGAAGCTTTCATCAGTCACGCCCAAGCATTGTTTGACAATGCGAAAAAGCTGGCGACGGAGGAGCAATTAGCAAGAATAGAGCAAGCAGAAATTCAGCTTTTAAATTACACTGCTTTTACCTGTCACAAGGCTGAGGGATACGGTGTCGCCAACTCTGAAACACAGGAGAAGCTCCGAGATGCCAACGAGGAAATATATAACAGACTAAAAAAATACCACATTACCCACGTAACCGAGTTCACCCGTTGGGACAACAAGCTGGTCAATTTTTACAGCTATGTGCTGCAATGGGGCTGGGACAAACGCTCCGACTGGGATGAATACAGCGGTCCGTATGGCAACAAGCTGTCGGATATAAAATGGGGTGCCGTAAATTCGGCCCGACCGGATCAAAGCTGATAAGTCATTCTGCGTCAGATAACAGATATCTGTAAGTTAACCAAAAATTGCATAGAATACAGCAAAAGAGAGCGGATATTTGAAATATCCGCTCTCTTTTTCATTTTTTATAAAAATACGCCGCATAAGCCGACTGTTTTTCTGCTTTTGGCTGCAATTTCCCTCATAGCTGTCCCGATGTTTACTAATGTAGTCGGTTCAACATTGACATATCAAACAAAATAATGGAAAGCACGGCGACCAGAATAAAAAGAGTGAGAATCCCGCCAATAACCATCCCTGCTATCGCTAAGTTTTTGCCTTTTTGATTTGTACCGGCAATTTGTTTATAACCGATGGCAGATAATATGAGACCGCCGGCCCCGAGAATCGGCAAGCAAATGGCAATACATGACACGATAAATCCCAAAACCACCATTGTATTGGTTTGTTTTAAATAATTCCCTACAGATGAAATTCCTTCTTCAAATGAAGAGCCCGATTTTACCGCATTGCCGCAGGACGGACAAAACTTTTCCCCCTCAGAAACAGGACTGCCGCATTTTGTACAATACATAGCTTATTCCTCCATTCTTACTCCTTTTTGCTCATGCCAAGCAAGATGTACCCGCTGCCAATTTCTCTCCTGAATTTGTATAAATCTCTCTTCTCAAACCAAACTATATAAAATTTTCTCAATTATATCATTCATTTCGTGGATTGTCAATACGATATGTGGTTATTGTGAGAAACTTTCATCTTTGTATATTAGAATCATAAAAAGAGGTGGGAGCAATGAGTTTTGGTGATGTCTTAAGGGAATTATTAGACGATAACAATATAACGCAAAAACAATTGGCAACTGACTTGAATATCGGTACAACCACGATTGGAAATTACATTCGTGGTTTTCGCGAACCCGATTTTGAGATACTAAAACTGTTGGCTGCTTATTTTCATGTCACAACGGATTACCTGCTGAATTTTCAATCCGGTATAACGGAGGATCACGGCGAAGATGAATTGCTGCGTCTCTACCGGTCATTGCCGGCAGAACAAAAAGAATTTTTTTTAGAACAAGGAAAACTTTTGGTTCGCCATAACGCGAAAGAAAATGCAAAATCATCGAAATTGACTTCACCAAACGGAAGTAATGCGGGATAAATTCTTCTTCCGTCGAATTTACACGTATCTGTCAATAAGAGGTATAGTCTCACCTAACAGTTCGGTCGGTTCATCTAAGGGCTGCGGACACCTTTTCTTTACGAAGTTATAAAGCAGGAGCGGGGATACTTGTTCCTGTTTTTTTATTAATCGATTCTCCTTCAAGCATCTTTCCGAATTGGCAGCATATGCGTTTGTTTCAAGTATAATGGGAACACAAAAAGGCTAAATGGAGCCAATTGTATATTTTTTTGATGCTTTTATTTGCTTCTGCGCTATTGCAATGTTTTTCAAAATATGGTATAATCTGCATGGTGTCAGCTTAAAGCGTCATAAAACCGCTTACGGCTGTGCAGCACAGTTTTCGCCAGACAGAGCTTCGCTTAGTCTGAGCAAAGCTGCCGGGATTTTATAGTATAATCCCGCAAAATTGAATATTGATATAGGAAGATACGGTTTGAAAAGTTGCTAGCTGAGTAGATGTAAAAGGGAATCCGGTTCGAATCCGGAACAACCGCCATTACTGTATTTGACAAGATAAGAGCATAGATCCATTGGGATATTTGTATCCTGAGAAGGATGCTCTTTTGTGACTATGTCACTTCATCATAAGTCAGGATACCTGCCGTATCTTTTTAGGTTCAACATAACTTGGGTGAGAAGAGTGCAACCGATTTATCGCCGCATTGCCGGCTTTGGGTATGCACTTTTTTGTTTTGTATATTACTCAAAGCTCTGGTTCCCTATACTTTTAGGATAAATCTGTTGTGCTCTTTTGACCTGACGGTTGAAGGAGTTTTATTTGTTAGGAGGGATGAACGTGATATCAGATGAGAAAAAGTCTTGGGCGGAAGAACTTTTGCGTCGGAAAAGCGAAGAACTTGGAAGAATGCCGAAAAAAGATGATTTCGATGAAATCACAAGATCCCAAATAAAGGCATTTCTGGGTCCTTGGCCAAGAGCTTTGGAGGCAGCCGGTCTGAAGGAAGCGAAGCCTGAAAAACGCAAGTCTAAAAAAAGAAAAAAATCTGGGTGATGCAGAATTTCAGCGGAATCCTCCTTGTAACACGCTCGGAAAGAAGAGCGCAGAACGCTTGTGAAGCGTCCCGCGCTGACCAAAATTTAGGAGGATATAAAAATGATATGCAAAGCAAACCGGCTGATAGCCGGATTTTTAGCGATTCTTATGGTAGCGGCAATTCTGCCTGCTGATATTTTTGCCGCAGGACCTGATCTGACAATCGGAACACTGACAGAACTGCAAACCTTTGCCGACGACGTAAGCAGCGGCAATACCTATGAGGGAAAAACTGTCGTTCTGACAGCGAACATCGCCCTTGGCGGTGAAAGCAGTCCATGGACGCCAATCGGAACCTCTGCAAATACCTTTAAAGGAACCTTTGACGGAAACTATCATGTCATCAGCGGACTGTATATTTCCTCCGGCTCCTATGCCGGACTGTTCGGTTATGTAAATGGCGGAACAGTGAAAAATCTGGTAGTAGACGGCAGCGTAAGCGGTTCGAGCAATGTGGCGGGTATCGTCGGATATTTAAACGCCGGCACAGTTAAAAATTGCGGTAACTATGCGAATGTTACCGGGCAGAGTGCTGTCGGCGGCGTGGCAGGCTATGTCGGCGGAGCATCTCTTGTCAGCGAATGCTTCAATGCCGGAAACGTAACCGGAACCACCGGATATATCGGCGGTGTGACCGGGCAGCACTGGCGCGCCGGAGAAGTGGTAAACTGTTACAACGTCGGAACGGTAACAGGTCCTGCAACTGTCGGCGGTGTAACAGGCGGACATAAGGCGGCTTCTCCCGTACTTGCCAACTGCTACAATGCTGGAAGCGTTATAGATTCCAAAGGAGATAACAACAATATCGGCGCATTAGTCGGTGCAAGCAAAGGTACGAACACCAACTGCTATTATATTAAAAATACAGGAACCGACACGAAGGACGGTATCCGTGAGATCGAAATACTGTCCGCATCCATACTCGGAGATGCGTTTGATGACACCGCAGAACGGCCCGTGCTGAAATGGGAGAGCGGGATTAGCACAGATGCTCCGGTTCGTCCCCCGTTTACGGAAAGCACAGAGCTGTCCGCCGCCCTTGCGGCATACATCAGAATGGCAATTAACAGCACAAAAACCCAGTCGGGTCTTCTGGCAGCCGAAACACTTTTAGGAAATGAAGTGTATATGGCCGGTGCCAGTTCCACCGCAACCGACTGGATGGCGCTTGCCATGGGGCGTTTTGGATATTTCGATGCATCTGACGGCTGTTACCGTTATATGTATGAAGACGGCGACGGTTATGAGGCTTATCTTTCTGCAATGAAAGCCTATATAGAGAAATCCTATCAGGATAACAGAGGCATTCTTCACAGCGCAAAAGCAACCGAATGGCACAGGGCAGTTGTTGCCATTGCCGCTCTTGGCGGAAACCCTGCTGATTTCGGCATATATAACAACAGTCAAATCAATCTGATAGCGGACGGCAGTTATAACTGTGCTCTGAAGGCGGGCCCCGGAACACAGGGCATCAACGGCTGGATCTGGGGACTTATCGCGTTGGATACCGGCGTTTACGAAGTACCGTCTGACGCGAAATATACACGCGAAACCTTTATTACCGAAATTCTTAAAATGCAGCTCACTGACGGAGTGAACGGCAATGAATACGGCGGTTGGGTACTCGGCGGCTACGGGAGCAGCTCGGATGTGGATATCACTGCCATGGCAATTCAGGCACTTGCCCCGTATTATAATGATGATACGGTTTATACCTATACCAATACAAACAGCAAAAAGGAAGTATCAAAAACCGTCCGGCAGTGTGTTGACGAAGCGCTTGACTGCCTTGGTTCCATGATGAGCAGCAGCGGCGGTTTCTCCTCCTGGGATACAAACAATGTCGAAAGCATTTCTCAGGTTGTTGTGGCGCTCTGCTCGCTCGGTATCAATCCAGCGGAGGATACCCGCTTCCTTACGGAAAGCGGTGATACCCTTCTCGACAGTATTCTGCAGTTCCGTCTGTCTGACGGCGGCTTCTGCCATGTGTTAAGCGGCGGATGGAACTCCATGGCAAACGATCAGGCGACTTATGCGCTGGTCGCTTACTGGAGACTGGAAAACGGTATGAGGGCACTTTATGATATGCGCTCCGACTGGAGCGCAGAAGAGAAAGCCGCCATTGAGACAGCGATTCATACAATTGACGCGCTTCCCGCACCTGCGGCCGCGGATTATAAGGCAAAGCTGAAAGAAGCGCTTTCCGTTTTCCGTGCCGTTCCCCAGGATGAACGCCGCTATGTAAGCAACTACGCTTCTCTTGCCTCGGCACTTGAGCTTATCGGCGGTGAGGCGGCTTTAGATACGACTGTGCCGTATATCACCTCTGTCTCCGTAACCAAACGTCCAGACAAAACCACTTATTATGAAGGCGATGTTTTTGATGCTTCGGGAATGCTTGTAACCGCTCAGTTAAGTGACGGAAGTGCTCAGGAGATTACAGATTACAAGCTTTCGCCAAGCGGTGAGCTAACGCTTACCGACGACACTGTGTATATCTCCTACGGCAATCTGAAAACCTCTGTTTCCATTACGGTACGGGAAAGGATGCCGTGGGAGGGCGAGGGTACAGAGGAATCCCCCTATCTCATAAAAACAGCAGATGATCTGGTCGATCTGCAATTCTATATCAAAAATAAAAATATGGCGACCTCCGGTATTCATTTTCTCATGACGCGGGATATCAATATGAAATACATTGAGGAGTGGACAGGCATTGCAGCAAATTCAAACGTCGGATTTCAGGGACATTTTGACGGTGGCGGGCATTCCCTATGGAACGTGAACGGCTCCTCTGTGTATATCGTCGGAGGGATATTTGCCAAGCTCGGCGACGGTGCCCTAATTGAAAATCTTACCGTCGCAAGCGGGACTATCGGTCATTCCTACATGTATTCTGCAGCAGGTATTGCAGGAGAGATTCTGGAAAATTCAACCGTTACGATTCGCAATTGCCACAACTATGCGTCTGTATACGGTTTATGGGGGATCGGCGGTATTCTCGGTGAGGTGCAGAGCAACGGACATGCCATCATTGAAAACTGCAGCAACCACGGCGTCATTACGGCATCCTATACAGGCGGCGGTATCGTCGGTCAGGTCGGCCCGAACCGCTGGCAGAACAATGGTGCAAAAGTTACGGTTGTCAATTGCTATAATGCCGGTTCCGTCTGTGGCAGCGGAAGCTGGGGCAATGGCGGTATTGTCGGTAACTTCCAGCTTGGCGGAACAGCCGTCGTCTCTGAAATCCAAAACTGCTACAACGCCGGTTCGGTAACCGGTTCCGCTTCCGGCTCCGTTATCGGCAGTGCGGAAGAAGCCACCGTTTCGCTGAAGAATGTGTATTATCTGGAAACCTCCGCTCCTTTGGCCTGCGGCACCTTTACCGACGGCGGTACATATGAAGCCGGTACCATAACCGGAGCAGCCGTCTCGCGTACGAAAGAAGAAATGAAAGCAAATGCTTTTGCTGTTTCGCTCGGCGATGCATTTGTCAAAGATACGGAAGCAATCAATGACGGATACCCCTGTGTGTTCAATCAGGCGGCTATCGGCGAAGAGGTTCCCGTACACGCCGGGCTTGAGATTGGAACGGCCGAGGAGCTCAAAGCCTTTGCTGAACGTGTAAACGCCGGCGAGAGCTTTACAAACAAGTCCGTAGCGCTCACGGCGCATATTGATCTCAGCACTGTTTCCGACTGGACACCTATCGGTTCATCCAGCAAGTATCAGTTTGACGGCAACTTCGACGGCCAAGGCTATGTGATTGACAATCTTACCTCCTCCACGGGCGGACTGTTCGGTTATGTCGGTGTCAACGCCGTTATCAAAAATGTCGGTGTTGCAAGCGGTGAAATCGGCAGTAAAAGCTCCTACAGTTCCTTTATGGGTGCCATTGCCAAGTGGAGCAATGGCGCTGATCTTATCAACTGCTGGAACGGGGCGGATGTCTATTCCGGCGGTTACAGCGGCGGTATTATCGGTACTGTAAGAGACGGCGGCGAAAGTCTGATCAAGGGCTGCTATAACGTAGGCAGCATATATGGCAAAGACTCTGCTATTGGCGGTATTGTCGGTCATCTCGATACCTCCAGAAACGGAACCTCAGTCGAGGTTACGGTTGAGGACTGCTATAACGCCGGATTTGTCACCGGAAAATATTCTGTCGGAGGTATAATCGGAAAGGCACAGGATGGACATAAAATCCGCAACTGCTATAACGTCGGCGAAATCGTCTCCGAAACAGAAAAAGAAGCAGGAGCTGTTGCTGGTGATGTCACCTCTGGAAATTTGATTGAAAACTGCTATTATAATTCAGACATCCACAGCACAGGTATTGCCGGCGGTATAGATACAACCATCGGAAAATCTACTTTCGACATGAAAGGCGGCGAATTTCTAAGTCTGCTCAGCGACAGCTTCAAAGAGGATCTTTTAGACCTTGTCAACAGCGGATATCCTCTTCTCTCGTGGCAGAAGACCGCAGACGCGAACGCTGTTCTTGAGGTAATCGGTAAAATTGACGCTATCGGCACTGTCACGCTGAACAGCAGTGTCTCCATAAACGAGGCACGCAACGCATACGATAATCTTGACGAGGAACTGCAGTCCCATGTTTCCAATCTATCAGCGCTGGAACAGGCTGAAGAAGCGTTTGCGGCTATTCAGACTCTTGAGCAGGCAAAGAACAGTGCCAAGCAACAGCTCGAATCTTACATGGATATGGCAGATTATCGCACCGCTCAGCAGAATGAATTGGCGCAGATCATTGTAGACGGCAAAGCTGCCATTGACGCCGCAGTGGATACAGCCGCAGTATACAAGGCGCTTGCCGATGCCAAGGCCGAAGCAGAAACCGTCAAAACAGATAAACAGCTCTCCGACGAGGAAGCGGCAAATGCTGTATCGGAAAAAATCAATGCAATTGGTACGGTAACGCTGGAGAGCGAGGAAACCATTAACGCAATTCGCTCGGCATTCAATGCGCTTTCTGACGAGGCAAAAAAATTGGTCGGCAACTACGAAACACTAACCCGGGCAGAAGCGGAGCTGGATAAACTCAAGGACGAAGCCGATACAAAGAGCACGACGGATGACAGTCAGGAATCTAATCTCCCAAACACCCCAGATAAATCACCGCAAACGGGAGATTTGGGAAATCCTTCCTTGAATGCCGCCATTGCGGCAATCAGTCTGTTAGCCTTTGTTATACTTGCAGCCTCAAGAAAAAGAGCGCTGTAAGTGAAAAGGGAGTGCGGCACTCGCCGCATTCCCACTTTTCGTCTGAAAGGAGAAGTCAATGAAATTTAAAAAATGGCTGGCCGGGACTCTTTGCGTGCTTTTTGCACTGTTCTTGTGTATGCCGACAGCAATTTTGACTGTGTCAGCGTCCGGCCCGACGCTGACTACAACACTCACAGATAATGTCATTCAGCGCGGCAGCAAAAAAACTTTCGATGTCTGGGCAAGAAACGCCTCGGGAGAGAAAATAAAAGTCACTGTAAAACTGAACGGTCAGAAAGTGGAGCCCACATGGGATGACAACGAAAAAACCAGCTATACGCTTGTTTTTACCACAGAGGGAGAAAATATTGTTACAGTTGCCGCCTCCTCCGACGGAGGGAAAAAGAAACAACTGACCTATCATATCACCTATCAAAAGGCCGCCGCTGGGGAATCGATCGGAGTCGCCACCTGGAGCGTAGAAATGTTTACCATTGGCTGCGGTTATCTGATATATCCTGTAGAAATGGAAATCTATGAAGGTGAAACGGCAGCGGAGCAATTGATTCGGCTGCTGCATAAACATGGCTTTGTCGGATATTACGGCGGTACCCTTAAATCCTCCTTCTATCTGGCATATATTGCAGACGGTACCGCGTCCGGAGAAAAATATAACAACTATCAGAAAAGCGGAGCGCCGTCATTCCCTCAATATTTAAACCTTTCTCCCTCTATCCCCTCCATACTGACACCATTTCTTGAGGACACCATGACTTTCTGCGATCCCGACGACTATAAAAAAAACTGGAAGGGCTATCTCGGTGAGTTCGCTTTTACCAACGGCTCAGGATGGATGTATTGCATAAATAACGTCTTCCCCAACGTCGGTTTTGCTGACAGCTATGTCTCTGACGGCGATGTAGTACGCGTTCAGTTCACACTCGGCTACGGTGCAGATATCGGCGGATTCGGCGCTGTCGGAACTGATATTCCCAATGTGGATAATCAACCCTCCTCCGCCTACTTTACAGTGGCCGATAAAGACGAGCTCAGCCAAGCGATCTGCAAAGCCCTGTCTTCCGGCCTCATGACAAGGGGAAATGTAAAAAAAGCATATGACTCCGCCCTGTCGGCCATGGAAACACTGAACGCGCCGCAGAGTGCGGTCGATGCCGCCGCAAACGAGCTGCGCGACGCTTTGTCCAACCCCGTTAACGTCCAGCCGCAGACACCTGTGGAAACCAACAGACCGGACATGCAAGCGCCGTCAGAAACCAATCCGCCGAAAAACAGCGACATCCCCGTCGTATCGAACAAACCGAATACGGAAAAAAACATATCTCCTGGTAACACAGAAACGACCGGTCCTGCCGTTGTTTCCCAAACGCTTCCTGAAGGGACCGCCTCAACCTCTATAGCCGAGACGAACAGCACAAGTTCGGTTTCGGATACCGTCCTGACAAAGCCGAATGCAAATATCGATACGGAGTCGAAAGCATTAGACGACACGCCGGCATCATCGGACAGTCAATCGTCCAATTCCCGCAAAGCAATGGATAACTCAGGCACCGGAACTGAGAAGACAGCAGACGCAGGCTCTGACATCTCCTCTGAAGATAGGTTCGATGAAAACAGCGCTTACGGCAGCAACTCTGCAGGTTCCGTCATTACTACAGTTGTTTTTCTTCTTTCTCTGACGGCCGTCGCCGTTATCGCGGCTGCCTTTTATATAAAAAAGAAAAAAGCAGCCGCTCTTCCAAACCCGGAACAGAAAGGAAGCGATGAGAATGATTAAACGATTGGCAATTGTTCTTATCAGTATTACGCTTTTGTCTTTTGTTTGTTTCACAGCGGCATCTGCGAATTCTGCTGCAGCGGATGTATGGAATGTTGCAAACGGAATCATCGAATGGAAGAAGGCGGACAATGGCTCCGCACCAAACGGATATTTGATAAACGAAATTTTTCTGGAGCTTGCCGGTTCCACCCCCGGCGACTGGTTTCCCATCGGCCTCGGAAGGTTAGGTATTGCCGACAACTACGGCGGATATCTTGCTGTTGTCAAGGATCAAATTGAGGAGCGATACAGGCAGCCCGGAAAGCTGAGCGCGGCAAAAGCGACAGAATGGCATCGGATTTCTCTTGCCGTCCTTGCGGCGGGAGGAGATCCGACGAGCATCGGAATCGATGAATCCGGCAATCCGATCAATTTGATAGCAGACGGCACATATAATCGGGGGAAGACAACGCCGCTTGGTAGGCAGGGCATCAACGGCTGGATTTGGGGCCTTATTGCCCTCGACAGCATGCGTTACGAAATCCCGCAGGATGCTTATTATACCAGAGATGATATCATCATTGAAATTCTGCGGCAGCAGTTACCGGACGGCGGTTTTGCGCTGAGCGGCAAAGTATCCGATCCGGATATTACAGCAATGGCGCTGCAGGCCCTTGCCCCCTATTATAACAGCGAAAGAACCTATACATATACGCAGAAAACACTGGAGGAAGAAGTCACAAAAACCGTTCGTCAGATCGTGGAGGAAGCGCTCGCATGCCTTTCTGATTTGCAGCTTGAAACCGGAGATTTTTCAAGCTGGGGAACCCAGAATGTGGAAAGCACCGATCAGGTTGCGGTAGCTCTCTGCTGTCTCGGCATCAACCCCCTTGAGGATGAACGTTTTATCAAAAACGGAAATACCCTGCTCGACGGAATCCTTCGCTATCGCATGACCGACGGCGGATTTATCCACTCCTTTACCTACGATCCCGATAACCCCACCTCTCTGCCGGATCAATCGAACACCATGGCAAGCGAACAGACACTTTATGCAATGGCTGCGCTTTGGCGGCAGGCTAAGGAAATGCGAACCCTGTACGATTTTCGTCCCGAACAAAGCAATGCACTGAAGCAGCGAATTGCTGATTTGGAAGCAAAAATCGAAGAAATCAGTGCTTCTGCTCCAAAAACTGAGCTGGAGGAGATGCTCGTGTCCTTCTACTCCATCCCCGAGGATGAGCGCAGCTATGTAAGCAACTATTGGCTTCTGTCCGACTTAGCGAAAGCCGTCGGCATAAACGTACAGCAAATTGCCGACGTCACCCCCGTTGTGGAAAGCCCGAAGGATGACGGCAGCGAATCAGCGCTTCTTTACTTTTCCGCATCCGACCGTGAAACAGTGGTTAACCTCTCTGAAGAGCTGACGACCGAGCAGTACGTCCTTGTAACTACGCTGCTTGACAAGCTGCAGCAGTCCGAAGATTTTGAAGAAAAAGAGGAATATCTGCAGAAGCTGAGGGCGGCCAAGGAAAAAATAGCCGCAATACAGACGGAAATCGACAGTATAAATGATGAAATCAGGAAAAAGCTTTATCCCTTCGAAGGCATGTCGCTGAAGGACAAGCCAACAGTGGACAGCATCACAGACCGATATGAAGCGCTGAGCGAATATGATAGGGCGAAAATTCTGCGTTGGGAAGATGTAATCAAAACCAAAACACAGCTTGATAACCTTTTGAGGGGCATCTTTGTTGCCGTCGTTTTGTGTATCACCGCCGCGGTAGTTTTCATTTTTCTCATTCGTAGAAAACGAAAAAAGCGCAGACGCAAGGAGCTTAAAATGGAAGAACTTTCCTCGCTTTATGAAAGAGACGAATAGAACTGAAAGGAGGAAGCAAAGTGAAAAAAGATATTCTTTCCATTCTTGGTATCATTTTGCTTGTTGCGGCTGTCATCAATGGTACGCATATCCAATCGGTAGACGAATATTACCTGACGCACATTGACGATATTACACCGGACAGCGAAACGGTAACCATCAGCATACGCTGCAACACGATTCTCGACAATTACAGCGAACTTGATCCGAGCCTCAGATCAGAAGAATTCGTTCCCTCGGACGGTGTAATTCTGCCGCCGACCGAATACGTACTCCGGCCGGGAGACACAGTGTTTGATATCCTCGACCGAGCTGTACGGTATAACAGGATACAGATGGAATACCAGGGCGCAGACCAAAACAGCTACGACAGCGTTTACATTCAGGGAATTCACTATCTCTATGAATTTTCCTGCGGCCCGCTTTCCGGATGGATGTACCGGGTGGACGGCGTATATCCCAATTACGGGTGCTCAAAATATAAGCTGACGAACGGCCAGGTAATCGAGTGGGTTTACACCTGCAACCTTGGAAAAGATGTAGGATGCATTTGGATTAAAGAAACATAGAAAGTATTGAAATTTTTCGGAATATTTTATCCTCGGCGGATTGAAATACCGCCGGGCGTCGCGGAACGCTGCAAAAAATTTGCAGCATGCCCGCAGAAAGGAACGGTCATAGCAGTGAAAGCTTTCGGAAATTATCATCCGTTTGTGCTGATGTTCTATTTTTTATCGGTTCTGCTCACCGCAATGTTTATTTCCAATCCCATACTCCAGGCAACGGCTTTGCTCGGCGGCATCCTGTTTTGTCTGATGCTTCAGAAGCGGAGTGCGATAGCTGGAAACCTCGGCTTTTACATACCTCTGTTTCTCATAGTCGCCGTTACCAATCCTCTGTTTTCGCACAATGGCATAACTCCATTGTTCTTCCTCAACGGCAATCCCGTAACCCTTGAGGCCCTTCTTTACGGCATTGCCATTGCGGTTACGGTTGTCGGCGTCATGATGTGGTGCAAGTGTTACAGCGAAATCATGACAAGCGATAAATTTCTTTATCTGTTCGGCAAAACCGTTCCAAAGCTTTCGCTGATTTTATCCATGGCGCTTCGCTTTGTTCCGATGTACAAGCGGCAGCTTCACAAGGTCGGTCGGACGCAAAAAGCAATGGGGCTGTATTCCTCAAAAAGCTTTGTAGACAAGATCAGAAGCTACATGCGCGTTTTCATGGCAATGATTTCCTGGTCTCTAGAAAACGCTATGGACACCTCTGCCTCGATGAAAGCAAGAGGCTATGGCATCAAGGGCAGAACCCAATTCTCTCTATTTCGGTTTTATTTCGGCGATGCCGTACTGCTTGCCGTATGTGTTTGTCTGCTCGGCGTTACAATGGCCGGTACCGCCGCAGGCGAAACCGTATTCTATTACTACCCGAGGTTAAGCGCAGTGAATGTATCCGTCTATGCGGTCACAGTTTACACGGCTTTCGGTATCCTGTCCTTTCTGCCGTTTATCATTGAAGTTAAGGAGGCTTTCTTATGGAAATATTACATATCGAAAATCTGAGCTTTCGGTATCCGAAAACTGAAAACAATGCTGTGGAAAATATCACACTGAGTATCAACAGTGGTGATTTCGTCGTGGTGTGCGGTGAATCCGGCTGCGGCAAGACGACATTTTTGAAGCTGCTGAAAAAAGAGCTTGCCCCGGCAGGTGAAAGGAGAGGACAAATATTTTACCGCGGCCTCCCGCAGGATGCGCTGGATGAGAAAACAAATGCTGCTGAAATCGGATATGTCCTGCAAAATCCGGACAATCAGATCGTCACCGACAAGGTGTGGCACGAGCTTGCTTTCGGTCTTGAAAACCTCGGCGTGCCGACGGAAGTCATCCGCCGAAGAGTCGGGGAAATGGCCAGCTATTTCGGCATACAGGACTGGTTCCGCAAGAAAACGGACGAGCTTTCGGGTGGCCAGAAACAGCTTTTGAATCTTGCCTCCATCA
>CAKTAA010000040.1 GCA_934526185.1 uncultured Eubacteriales bacterium
GTCCAGCTTGTTGATGATTTCCATACCAACGCAAGCGTCGTACTTCATGAAGAGGTCTACATACTTCTTAATGTTTGCGGGATTGTTAGCAGCATCCTCGCCGGCAGTGCCGCTTGTGTTGCTGCCACCGTAGTAACGGCCGGGATGGTTGATATGGCAGATGCCGCCTAACTCCTGCGTCTTGGCGATATTGCTTTCCAGCGTTGCCCCCGCTTCATTATTAAAGGGAGTGAAGAAGGTGTTCAAGTGGTCGCTTACAGACTGTTCATCGGAGTTCTGGATGGCGACCATACCGCGTCCGTCTCTGTCTGTTCCGTAAGTAATCTCTTGCAGGCGCTCGTCCGTCAGATAGGTACGGCCCTTGCCTGTCGGGTCATCCTTGCGGTTCCAGGTTGTGTTGGTAACATTGTGGTCGGTCAGGGCCAGAACGTCAAAGCCCTTTTTATAGTGTTCCTCAATCGTATCGGCCGGCTGCGGAGAGCCGTCACTCTCATTGGAGTGGGCATGGAAGTCTGCTTTGTACTGCCCGTATGTTTCCCAGTTTACGCTGGCATAAGGGCTGTTAATGGTGAAGTCCAAGACACCAATTCCGTCCTGTCCCTGGGCTGCAACGCCGGTGACAAACGTCCCTGCCAGTACGGCAGCCGCCAAAATGGTCGCAGTAGTTTTCTTTAGCATTTTGTTCTCCCTTTCTCAAATAAACTTTGCTAACATTTCTGTTGCAGTTATATTATAACTCCTGCTATGTTAAGCTGCTACCATGCTCAAGTAAAATTTAGGAAAAAAGAAATGGAACACTACTCGGCAAATTCAGAAAAACAATATACAATATATTGTGCATGGGGGATTAACTCGCATCTATATATAGAAGCGAGCCCAATTGATGAAAGAATGAGAAGTCTGTTTTTGATGGATACGCCTAAAACCCACTGATTGTTCTCAATATTAAACCTTGTGTCGTATTTAGATAATTCAAATTGAAAGTAAGCATGAAAAGTGATAATTTAAATCAATGCTGCCTCGATTGAATGTCAAATAGGTGGTTATGTATTGCAGATCGCAGCTAAGCAGTTTCTTTTTAATGCGCCTCCTACGCCCTCGCAGGCGATAACATATCTTGACTGTTCAATATAGATCTGTTCACCTTTACATTTTTGGTCAATTCCGTTCTCTTCTTTTTCATTCTGAAGTATACCATAATAGCAGAAGAAATTCCACCTCTATGAGGGAAAGATAACATCAGGCTGCAAAGCCCTCATACTTGAATCTTTTCGATGTAAATAATCGTATTTTTTTATCTTTCTGCCTACCTGAAGAAAAAAATAGCCGTCTTGCGTTGACAGATAGTCAGTCGCACCTAATCAATCCTCGATCATATTGATCTCAATAAAGTTTTCAAAATATGCATTGTATATCTTAATAGTAATTGGGAAAAATATAATATGCAATAATATCTTGGAGGTTATATTAATGTTCAAACACGAAAAGATGCTTTTTCATCCGGTTGAAGTGGAGAAACCAAACCCTCAGTACGCTGTGCTCCTTCAGGAGCAGCTTGGCGGCGGTAACGGTGAACTGAAAGCAGCGATGCAATATATGTCTCAGAGTTTTCGTATCAAGGATCCCGAAATCAAGGATTTATTTCTGGATATCGCTGCCGAAGAGCTCGGTCACATGGAAATGGTAGCACAAACGATTAATCTTTTAAACGGTCACGAAGTTGACGCAACGCAGGTACAGGCAGGCGAGGTTCAGGCTCACGTTATTCTCGGCCTTAATCCCGGTCTGATCAACGCGTCAGGTTATTCCTGGACGAGCGATTATGTAACCGTGACCGGAGATCTGTGTGCCGACTTGCTCAGCAATATTGCATCCGAGCAACGGGCAAAGGTCGTATATGAATATCTTTACCGTCAAATTGAAGATAAGAAAGTCCGTGAAACGATCGACTTCCTGCTCAATCGAGAGGAGGCGCACAATCAGATGTTCCGTGATGCCTTCAATAAAGTGCAGAACACCGGATCAAATAGTGATTTCGGCACAACACAGGCAGCAAAGATGTATTTCTCCATGTCCGATCCCGGTCCCAATGCATTTGCGAACCATGATACAACGCCGCCCTCTTTCAAGTAAAACATCAAAAGCTCCCTATTATTTTTTATCAATTATTCTAAAAGAGAAAGGCTGCCCTGCAATTTTTAAATTGCGGAACAGCCTTATATATATTTTTTGGTTTACCTTACACACTTAAATTGAAAAGCAAAGAGGAAAGAAGCCCGAGCATCCGTGAAAATTTGGGGAAAAATAGGTAAATATAACATTTTTCACTCAGAAGGGTGTTTTTGCCCTCGGAACATAGTTTTGTTCTCTTAACTTTGTCACTCTATAAAAGAGGAAAATTTTTAATTACCGTTCCGGCTTGAAAATTATTCCTTAAAGAAAAACAGCATTGATTTTCATGCAGCTTCAAATCACGGTTAACAATTTTCATGGATAAGCAAAAATATTTTTGTGCGGGGAAGAGAGACAGTCAGACATTTATGGAGGCCCAGAGAATGGTTTACGTCCGACAATTCGATAATCGTTTCCATTGATTTAATATTTTGGCTTCCTAATTACAAAGAAAATCGGTTTTCTTTGTAATTTTAAAAGGAAATTTTTAAAACAAAGAGATTTGCTTTACTTTCGGTACAAACAGGGTTTCCGGAAGCCGGCATATGTTCAAATGTTCTTTTGGAATTTCATCCAGAAAAAGCGACGGTATACCATGGTGCAGCAGTATGAGCGTGTCCTCTGCGCGCGTAAGACCGACATAAAACAGTCTGCGCTCTTCTTCGATATCTGTTTGCCGGCCTGCGTTTTCCATTGGAATACAGCCCTTATCAATCCCGGCCAGAAAGACTGCGGAAAATTCCAATCCCTTGGAGGCGTGGAGTGTCATCAACGTAACCGAATTTGAAACATACCTTTTCGCACCAGAACGCACCAAATCACCTTCCTCCCCCCATAAGAGATTTTGCAGAAATGCCTGCATGTCCTTGTGGCAGGTTGCCATATTCATCAGCTTTTCAAGCGGCTTATGTCCGTTCAGCTCGTGCAGGAAAACCCACTCCTCGATATGCTTGCGTGGAGAACCCCGACGGATCCGGTCGGAAAACCATGAGGCAAGCTCGATAAGCTTTAATAGAGAGGAATCAGGCAGGGAACTTTTCTGGAAATAAAGTGCCGGCAGCTTTTCCGGCGCAAGTTTTTCACCTGCTATGCTATGGCGGATATTCCAAAGCTCTTGGATTGTTTCATCGTCAATGGGGAACATACGCCTGAGGCCGGCAGAAAATGCCTCGGCACACTCAAAATCCGCTGCCAAACGAAAAAAATCAACGGTTTTCCGCACCGCAGAATCTTCTAAAAATGCTTCCCGTCCGGCAACTTTATAAGGAATGCCTTCCTTCCGCAGACAGTTTTCAATGAGCTCGGCCTGTCTGTGTGTCCGGTAAAGGACGGCAATATCTGAAAAACTGTGCGCACGGAAATTACCGTCAGCATCCGCCTTATCCTGTGCGTCCAGCATATCGATGCCTCCGACCATCCGGTTGATTTCCTTAGCTATGTAAACCGCTTCGGTAAAGGCATCTGGTGCAGCAACGGCAAGAACCGGAGTTCCTGACGCACGGCAAGGCTCCAGTTCGCGGCGCTCTCCCGCATTTTCTGATATCAGTGGCAAGGCGCAGCGTAAAATTTCGGGTGTGGAGCGGTAATTGTGCCGCAGCTTTATTTGTCTGATTTCAGAGACGTCGTTTCTCAGCCTTTGAAACCACTTTGCGGTAGATCCGCGGAAACCGTATATAGATTGATCGGGATCGCCGATAACAAAGAGCTGTTTGCCATAACGATTCATTTCCAAAATCAGCCGGTATTGTATCTCGTTTATGTCCTGAAACTCATCCACACAAAGATAAGTGAAACTGCACAGAAATTCGGAGGCATTCTCTCTATTTTCAATTTCTGCAAGCGTTTCTGTAAGAAGATCGTCAAAGTCATATACATTTGCTTGGCCAAGAAGCTTTTGATACTCCTTGAAAGCATCTTCGGATACAGCGGCATCGGAGGAAAACGTTTGCTCTGCGGCTCCTCCTTTTCTTTTGGAAACTTCCTGTAAAAAACGGCGGGGAGCAAGCTTCAGCCCCATCTGTTCAATAACTCGGCCGGCAAAATCCGAAGCACGTTCCGTATCAAGTATTATAGGCGCAACCCCTCTCCACTCTGTCAAAAGTTTCAGACAAAGAGAATGGAAGGTACCGATTTGAACGGATTTTGCCGCTCTTCTGACTTCTGATGTGCGTGCGAGCCGTTCACGAAGGGCATTTGCAGCCTGATTGGTAAAGGTAACTGCTGTAATATCGTGGCCTTTGACACCGTTTTTCAACAGATAAAGAATGTGTTCGATCAGCGTGTTGGTTTTTCCTGTTCCAGGTCCGGCAATGATGGATATCGTTCGGTCGGCAGCCGACGCGGCCTCCTGCTGTTCCGCATTCATTTTGAAGGAGGGATGTTCCGGCACACCGGCTCTCTCTGCATTTTCGCCTTTTGAGTCCGGCGGCGGAGCGTGCCGAAAAACGGATTTCGTCGCAGGCCGCGGGGAGACGACCTCATTCTTTTCCAGTGGGAAAAAGCATAGCTGCCCCTGGAGCATTTCAATTTCATCCTGATTTAACAAATTGATTTTGCCGTATTCACCATCATAACCTGGAATCCTTATGACATTCCTCGTGCGGAGGCGCCGGATGCCCTCTTCGATCAAAGGACCGGCCACCTCGCCGATGTCGCTGAGAGGCGTTTTGCGTAGAATCTGAAATTCGGTTCCAAGTGTGCGCAGCAGTTCTATATACAGTGAGCTTGCGCGCTTTCCGGCAGCAGACACGCCGGTGGACGCCGCTATTACCTCAGGCAGCGGAACCAGACTTTCAAAGGGGGTTCTCTCCAGAATGGCGCCGGATTCCTCTCTATCGGAAAGCTGTTCCACTCGGTGCTGAACGCCTATGGTGATTTTTTTGCCGCAGACCGGACACTGTCCCCGGTATTCCAACGTTTCGGCAGGCGTCAGACAAACGCCGCAGTGTCTGTGTCCGTCGTAGTGATACTTTCCCTCCTCCGGAAAAAATTCAATGGTTCCGCGGAAACCGGCTTCGAGGCCCAAATCCAACGCTTTGGCTATGGCTGGAAAGGATAGGTCGGTCTCGAACAGCGTAGCTTCACGCCCGAGCTTCTGCGGAGAATGTGCATCGGAATTAGATACCAGTGTATAATTGTCGAGGGCAGAAACGCGGCGGTTCATGGGAGGATCCGAGGAAAGACCTGTTTCCAGAGCACGAATATGAGGTGTCAGATCACCGAAGCATTCTTCAATACTGTCGAACCCCGAAAAAGCACCGAAAAGCGAAAAATGGGGTGTCCAGATATGAGCGGGAATAAAGATGGCGTCCGGGCAACAGTCGAGCGTAAGCTCAAGAAGGTCACGGCTGTCCAGTCCAAGAATCGGACGGCCGTCTGAATGGATGTTTCCGACGATTTCCAGTCTCATGGCAAGACGTTCCGCAGCCTCTAAACTCGGCAAAAGGATCAGATTGTGTACCTTGCGTACTTTATCTCCTTTTTTATAAATTGAGCTGATTTCACCGGAAATCAAGTAACGAACGGGCCGGCTGTCCGACGGAACAAAGCCCTCCGGCATGGCATCATGACGGAGAATATACAACCCCTCTTCCGCTGGAACCAACTTATTTTTCAGCTCTGCGCGCCAGGACGGATGTGTAAAATCTCCTGTTCCAAGTATATCAATGCCCTTTCGCCTTCCCCAGAGTTCCAGAAATTCGAGAACGCACTCTCGGCTGGTAGCACGTGAATATTTTGAGTGGATATGCAAATCCGCAATGAATTCCATACAATGTCCGTGCCTTAGCTTGAAAGGCAAACCTTTCTTCAGTTTTTGTGTCGGTATGAAGTGTAATTTAGAGAAGAAGTCCCAGAAACAGTGATATGCAAAAACGACTGTACAGCGATTTTGAGCGTAGTGCCTTATCCGTTAACGGAGAAAATAATACCGGCGCAATTTCAGAGCAGCATATTTGGATATAAAAGCTCAGCGCGGTATTTTTGAACAAATCGAAGCGGCCGGTATGACATCTTCGAACGCCTGAGTCCTTCCAACCCCATGTCTTCTTCTCGGTTCACATAACGAAATTCCGGGTGATGCTGCAGATACAGGGAAGCAATTGCCGGATACGCACCGGTAACGTCATACTGTGCCTTTTCCACATGAACGACAACGGTATCAGGCATAGCGGCAAGCGGCTCTCCGAGTGTAAAGGCAGCTATACAGCCGCCGACACGCAAACATCCTCCGCTGAGTGCAAGCTCTTTCCGGTATTTCAGCATAGTTCGTATAACGTCTTCCTCCGTTTCTGTTCCATGCCCGCTTCCTTCGTTGTTTCTTTGCCACGCCACGCTCATACAAAGACATTCCTCTGCATTGGAATCGGAAATTTCCTCGTATGAGCCCGCACCATATAAGTGAAGAAATCTGTTGAGGTGATTTTTTTTACTGTGCATCGCTCGGCCTGCATAGGTGCGGAAAGCATCGGCTTCGTATACGTATTCGTCCTCGTCTCTGCTGCTCTCATACCGAAAAGCACCGGGATACAGACGCTCAAGTCTATCGCAGTCTCCGGGCGAGAGACAAAGAAGCGAAAAAGGGAGGCCGCTCTCTTTTTCATTGTGTCTTATACACAGAAAGCCAAGCGCATTCTGCAAATCAGCATCATTTGAGGCAAGAGGCATCATAAACGCCTCTGAACCGTTGTCTGTTTTGAGAGAGAGACACAGCGCACCTCCAATACGGGCGTATTGATACGCATAAGAGTTTGACCAGCCAAACAGATTGCCAAAGCAATATTCGCAGCTCTCGCGGTCAAGCAGACAACAATAGGAATCTATTATGCTTTTATCAGATAAGGAAAGCTTCTGAAAGTCAGTCATGCGGGTGCAGCCCTTTCTCCGGAACCTAAAGGGAGCCGGAAATCCAATTTATTGATTTAAATACTTTTTCAGATAAAGACCGGTATAGGATCTCGGTTCCTTAGCAATCTCTTCAGGTGTTCCGTATGCGACAAGCGATCCGCCTTTGTCGCCTCCCTCGGGACCGAGGTCGATAATATGATCGGCTGTTTTTATAATATCCAGGTTATGCTCAATGACGAGAACGGTGTTTCCCATATCTACGAGTTTGTTCAGAACCTCTATCAGCTTTGCGACGTCGGCTGTATGAAGTCCTGTCGTCGGCTCGTCCAGAATATAGATAGTCCTGCCTGTACTGCGCTTTGACAGCTCTGCTGCCAGCTTAACACGCTGCGCTTCGCCTCCGGAGAGCGTTGTCGAAGACTGACCGATTTTCACATATCCGAGGCCGACCTCGTAAAGTGTTTTCAGACGGTTTGCGATGCGGGGGATTTCAGAGAAAAAGGAAAGTCCTTCCTCAACAGTCATATTGAGGACATCAAAAATATTTTTTCCCTTGTATTTGACCTCCAACGTATCCTGGTTATAACGCCTTCCTTTGCATACGTCACAGTTGACGTACACATCGGGCAGAAAATGCATCTCGATGCGCTTGACGCCGTCCCCCTCGCAGGCCTCACAGCGACCTCCTTTAATATTAAAGGAAAAGCGCCCCGGGCCGTATCCGCGCATTTTAGCATCCGGTGTTTTAGCGAATAGATCACGGATATCGTTGAACAGGCTTGTATAGGTCGCGGGGTTGGAACGCGGCGTCCGCCCGATTGGGCTTTGATCAATGGCGATGACTTTGTCGAGATGCTCCAAGCCTTCGACACGGTCATGCTTTCCGGGATAACTGTAAGCGCCGTTCAGCTCCTTTGCCAAAACCTGATGCAGGATACTGTTAATAAGAGAGGATTTTCCTGAGCCGGAAACACCTGTAACGCAGACGAAAAGTCCCAGCGGAATTTCCACCGTCAGATTTTTCAGATTGTTTTCCCTTGCACCTACAATTCGTAGTGCGTGACCGTTTCCGGGACGTCTTGTCTGAGGGACCGGAATACTTTTTCGGCCTGAAAGATACGCGCCGGTGACGGAATCCTCGGATTGCATGATTTCCTCGGGCGTACCCGCGAAAATCACTTCTCCGCCGTGTATTCCCGCGCCCGGTCCGATGTCGACAATATAATCCGCTTCCGTCATGGTTTCCTCATCATGCTCGACGACAATTACGCTGTTGCCCACGTCCCGAAGCTTTTTCAGGGTATCGATCAGCTTTCTGTTGTCGCGCTGGTGCAGACCGATGCTTGGCTCATCGAGAATGTAGAGCACACCCATAAGAGAGGAGCCGATCTGCGTTGCCAGACGGATTCGTTGGGCCTCGCCGCCGGATAGAGATCCGGATTTACGGGAAAGCGTTAGATAGTCGAGCCCCACACTCTCCAAAAAGCCGAGGCGTGCTTTAATTTCCTTAATAATTTCTTTTGCAATTTGAAGCTGCATATCGGTGAATTTCAGAGAGTTGACAAAAACAAGGGCCTGACTGATGGACATGCGGCAAAATTCATCGATATTTTTACCTCCGACCGTTACGGCAAGCGAAGCAGCGTTCAGCCGCTGTCCCTTGCATTTCGGGCAGGGAACATTATCTACAAAGGTTTCATAATAATCGCTCTGGGTTGTCTGGAAACGCTGTGTAATCATCGGGATAATTCCATCAAAGGCCGCGTCGTGCTCCCGCTTCTGACCGTCAAAATACCGCACGACATGAAAGCGTTCATTCGGTGCGCCGTACAGGAGAACATGAAGCGCCTTTTCCGAATAATCGCGGATTTTTGTATCCAGAGTAAAGCTGTATACCTCACCTACCTTTTCAAGCAGCGGTCCCATCCAGGTTTCCTCGTCAATTGTTTTGAATCCGTTGCACTGAATCGCTCCCTCACGGAGCGAAAGTCCATGATTCGGAATGACCTTATCGGGCGAAACAATACGTGTTTCTCCGAGGCCGGCGCAGGCGTCGCAGGCGCCCATGGGATTGTTGAAAGAGAACATGCGGGGCGCCAGCTCTCCGATGCTGAATTTGTGCTTTTCGCAGGCATAGCTTTGCGAAAAGGACATTTCTTCCGGCTCCCCTTCCTCTCGATTCAGCTTGACGACGATCAGATTTCCGCCAGCCAGTGAAAGGGCGTTTTCCACAGAGTCTGCCAGCCGTCGCCGGATATCGTCGCGCATGACCAGACGGTCCACAACAACTTCAATGCTGTGCTTTTTGTTTCTGTCCAGTTCAATGGTTTCCGACAGCTCATAGAGATTGCCGTCCACACGGACACGCACATAACCGCTTCGTTTGGCGTCTTCAAAGATTTTTTCGTGCATCCCTTTTTTTGCGCGAACGACAGGAGCCAGCACCATAAATTTTGATCCGGCCGGCATTGCCATAATCTGTGCGATAATCTGATCAGTAGTCTGCTGAACAATCTCCTTGCCGCAGACAGGACAATGCGGAATCCCGACGCGCGCATAAAGCAGTCGCAGGTAATCATAAATTTCCGTGACCGTTCCAACGGTGGAACGCGGATTTTTTGACGTCGTTTTCTGATCAATAGAAATGGCTGGGGAAAGGCCTTCGATGGAATCGACATCTGGCTTGTCAAGCTGACCGAGAAACATGCGCGCATAGGAGGAGAGGGATTCAACGAACCTCCTGTGACCTTCGGCGTATATCGTCTCAAAGGCCAGCGAAGATTTGCCGGAACCGGACAAACCGGTAAAAACAACCAGCTTGTCTCTGGGGATGGTAACATCTATATTTTTGAGGTTGTTCACACGGGCGCCTTTTACGCGCAAATAGGAAACAGACATATATTTTCTCCTTACTGTTTTAAACATCTATAAAGGGATCGCAGCAGTTAAACATCGACTCCAGGCAGATAGGCAAGCAATGCATTCTGCGCATCTCTCCGGTTTTTCGCCTGCTTGCAAAATGACGTCGGCGTTCGTTTAAGCGCCCCGCGTCCGATCCCAAAGCTGCGGTGAATTGGCATATCGTGCATGACCGCGGCTTTCGAACTCTCTGGAAGCTTTTCGATAAGCTGGTACAGCATCATAGTACCTATACGTCTCTCTTTTTCGTCTTGATAGGATTCGTCGTGAAAAAATTCCATCAATCCAGCTATCGGTGTATATCACATCCATTTGTTTCACAAGCTCCCTGAGATCATGCGCGAAAATTTCGGGATCGACGGAAAAATAAATCCCTGTTTCCAGTCGCCCGGCCGATTACTCCGCTGTCCCGCGACGACTCGGTGATAACCTGTGTGAGGACATATAACCTCCCGCCCTGACAGGAGGATTTATTGCAGCAGCCGTTTACGACGGAAAACTGTCGAAGATAGCGCCATGGTCTTGATGTCAATGTGTTCCTTTATCAGGGAACAGGGGGACAATGAGGTCTGAACTCCATTCCACATAACGCACCTCATCGCACATATCCGAAACGTTGAAATTTCTGTCCTGCCCGTTTTGTGAAAAGGAAAATCCGCCGGGATTATGGATTCTTGCACAGAAGGAAAGCGCTGTGCAAGTGGAACATATGTTTCATGGTCAAGACATCCTTTCCAAGCTTTATTTTATATCCATTCGGTATGCATGCAGCAAGATCCTGCCGATTGTAAATTTGTCACGCTGGCGTGACGGAATAGGAGCGCATCATTCCTTTTGGGTGATTTTTATCTGATTGATCTTGTCCCGCAGATAGGCGGCGCGTTCGAACTCCAAAGCCTTGGCGGCATCCCGCATTTCCGCGGTCAGCTTCTCGATCAGCTTTTCTGTTTCTTTTTTCGTGAGCTTCTTTGAAGCTTTTTTGGAGCCGGTAGCTGCCTGAATGTCGTCTTTTGCGGCAATCTCAATGACATCTCTCACAGGTTTTTCTATGGTTTTCGGAGAAATATGATGCGCTTCGTTGTATGCAGACTGTATGGCTCGGCGCCGGTTTGTTTCGCGGATAGCGGCCTCCATGGAGCGGGTTATGTTATCGGCATACAGGATGACTTTACCACGGAGGTTCCGCGCCGCGCGGCCAATGGTCTGTATGAGGGCGGTTTCCGAGCGGAGCAGCCCCTCCTTGTCGGCGTCAAGTACGGCAACAAGCGATACCTCCGGTATATCCAGGCCTTCCCGCAGAAGATTAATGCCAACGAGCACATCAAAAACACCGAGTCTCAGGTCACGGATAATTTCCGTGCGTTCCATGGTTTCTACATTGTGGTGGATGTAACGAACCTTTACGCCGTTTGCTTCCATGTATTCCGTCAAATCTTCTGCCATTTTTTTTGTCAGTGTTGTCACCAGAACGCGTTCGTTCTGTTCAGCACGCAGCCGTATTTCAGACAGCAGATCATCAACCTGTCCGGAAATCGGACGAACCTCTACCTCGGGATCGATTAGACCTGTCGGCCGTATGATCTGTTCTACAATCTGAGATGAGCGTTCCCGCTCATAATCCGCCGGCGTTGCACTGACATAAACAACCTGGTTCAGCTTCGAGACGAATTCCGGGAAAAACAGGGGGCGGTTGTCGTAGGCAGACGGCAGGCGGAAGCCGAAATCCACCAAATTTTTCTTTCTGGCACGGTCACCGCCGCTCATGCCCCGCACCTGCGGAAGCATTACATGCGATTCATCGACAAACAGGAGAAAATCCTTCGGGAAATAATCCAGCAGTGTGAAAGGCGTACTGCCGGGATCTCTGCCGCTCATCACGCGGGAATAGTTTTCAATTCCAGAGCAGAAACCGACTTCACGCAGCATCTCAATGTCGTATCTTGTACGTTCTTCGATTCTCTGAGCCTCAATCAGCTTATTCTGCGCACGGAAGAATTCCACCCGCTCTAACATTTCATCCTCTATCATTTCAAGCGCCTGCTCGCGCTTTTCGTCCGTCACCGCATAGTGTGTCGCGGGAAAAATGGCCGCATAATGCAGAGCCTCTATTGTTTCGCCGGTGACGACGTTGATTTTCGACACACGCTCCACCTCGTCGCCAAAGAACTCGACACGGATGGCCTGATCGCCGGAGGATGCGGGAAAAACCTCTACAACATCGCCACGAACACGAAACTTGTCACGAACAAAATTGATATCGTTGCGGTTGTAATTGATCTGTATGAGACGCTCAATAAAGAAATCACGATCCAGTGTCATACCGGGACGAACAGCCAAAACGAGCTTTTGATATTCAGAGGGATCGCCTAAACTGTAAATACAGGAAACGCTGGAAACAATGATGACATCCCGACGCTCAAAAAGGGCTGAGGTAGCGCTGTGACGCAGCATATCGATCTCGTCGTTTACCATGGAATCCTTTTCAATATATAAATCTTTGCCCGGAATATACGCCTCCGGCTGATAATAGTCGTAGTAGGACACAAAGTATTCCACTGCATTATTCGGAAAAAATTCGCGAAATTCGCTGCAAAGCTGTGCGGCGAGTGTTTTGTTGTGAGCAAGTATCAGCGTAGGTTTTTGAACCTGCTGAATAATATTGGCCATTGTGAAGGTTTTTCCGGAACCCGTAACCCCCAGTAATGTCTGCTCTTTATCTCCTCTTTTGATACCCTCTACCAGTTTGGAGATGGCTTCCGGCTGATCCCCTGTTGGCTTGTATGGGGCGACTAATTTAAACATTTTCTGTTCGCTCATAGGCACTCTCCTGTTTTTACGACTATATGGCCTAAAAATTAACCTGTGAATCTATTCATTTTACCCCCAGATCACCCAAATCGCGAATTTTCTCGCTTAAAGACAAAAAACATATGTTTTTAACCTTTATATTACTTCAAAATAACCTATTTGTCAATATATTAGTATAGCACAAATCTCTTCTTTTTTAAAGCACCAGTTTCATCCATTTGTGGCATTGGGACATTTCATCAACCGTTCAATAATGCTATCATGCCGTTTTTCAGCTATCGAAAAACAAGAATGCCCAGTCAAGCAACATTTGCTTGACTGGGTGCCCGTATCCGGCTTACGCGGAATTATACCCCCTTGATTTTTACAGACCAGATTCTGAAGTTAGTACCCATGCAATATGCTTCGATACCCTACCGGTTCTTCTTTTTGTATGGATCGCTCGGTTTCTATGACAGGATGCTGTATGAGTGAGCTGACCATGAATAGCCCCGGAGAAGCTGAAAATGTAGGCGGAAAGGTGATGAGATGAAGAAAAGTTGGGAAAAATCCGGTGTTTCTTCATTGAAATAGCAGGTGAGCCATAATTTTGACAATGTGAAGGCAGTTAACCTTTAACCAAACATTCCCTGGACAAACCGGAACCGAAATATATCTGTTCGTCAAACCATAATCCTGACAGCTTTGAACTTTCGGTGGCAATTGTTATTGAGCCAGACAGCGCTTTATACCGTAATATAACACTTCATTCGGTAAATAAAATTTTGAAAGCTTCAAGAGCAGAAACGAAAATACAGTTACAACGCATGCTTTTATTTCTCCTGTTTTAAATCATCCGTTGCGGGGTTATCAATCAGAGCTCCGTTTTCGGTAAAACGCGAACCGTGGCAGGGGCAGTCCCATGTATGCTCAGATGCGTTCCATTTTAACGCACAGCCCATGTGTGGGCATCGCTTTTTTGAAAAGGACAGAAGATTGGCGGCGGCTTCAAAGGTATTGACAGCAAGCTGCGGACGAAGTATGGTTCTGGAGGGAGAAAAGACCGGTGCATAATCGTTTTTTCTGCCTTGAACAAAATCTGTCAGGAGCATGGCGGAAACCATAGAGGAGGTCATTCCCCATTTGTTAAAGCCGGAGGCAACAAAAAAATTATTCGTTTTAGCAGAATACTGACCGATATAGGGAATGCCGTCGAGCGACATACAGTCCTGAGCAGCCCAACGGTATGTTTCCCTCGCATCGGGATAATGTACATGCGCAAAGTTGCAAAGCTCTTGCCACGCACCGCTTTTTTTCCCTGTACGATGGCTGGCGCCGCCGATAAGCAAATAGTCCTTATAATTTCGAAAGGAAAGTCCGTCTTTGGCTTCATCGACATACATTCCGTTCAAATCCGGTGCGTTTTTCAGCGCAAGTACATAGGAACGATGCTGATACAGCTTCAAAAAATAACTGCCGTGTTTGTTGATAAAAGGGAAGTGCGTCGTCACAATAATTTGCTTTGCTTTAATTTTTGCATCATCTGTCAAGGCCGTGCAGCCGATCAGCTCACGTATGGTTGTATGTTCAAAGATACGCAGTTTTTTAACGATGCCGGCAGCGAATTTTAATGGATTGAACTGTGCCTGACCGCTGAATTTTACAGCACCGGCAGGCTGAAGCGGCAGGGGAAGAGTATCGCTGAAGTCAGCATGAAAACCGATTCTGTCAAGTGCGGTAAGCTCTTTTTCAATTTTTTTTCGGTCAAACGAATATACATAGGCATCCTTATCCTCGAAATCGCAGGAAATATCCCTGCAGAGCTCCCGGAATTTTTGGAGAGCGTCTTCATTTGCGCGAAGATACATCTGCGCCTTTTCAGTGCTGAACCGGCGTACAAGATCCGAATAGATCAATCCGTGCTGAGAAGTAATTTTTGCAGTTGTGTTTTTTGTCATTCCGCCGCAAATTCTGTCGGCTTCTACAAGAGCATAATCTATCCCGGCGCACTCCAGCATATATGCGCACAGAATACCGGCCATACCGCCGCCGATAATCAGTACATCGGTTTTTATATCATTTTTCAGACCGTCAAATACCGGCATCTCCGGATAATCAGACCATATGGAAGACATAACAACACCGCCGATAACAATATTTGTGAAATCACATAAGAATATTGTTTGCCCTGGAACCTCTTATTATACTTATATATAGCGAAAAATATTTCGAAAGAAAATATCCTCTCAGCCGCTGAAGTACGGAGGGCTTTGTCCAAAGCGGTTACACAAGGTAAAATAAGTATCCGGCTGTCATAAATTTTTGTTTCGGAAAGTACAAAAATATATAACAGCCGGCAAACGACACTTGATTATTGGCGTAAAACGCAGGATTAAAGCGGGAGAAGCATTTTGGCAATCTGAAAATATGTCAGAAGCGAAAGCGCATCCACTATCGTAGTGATAAACGGACTAGCCATGACGGCAGGGTCAAAGCCGATGCGCTTTGCCGCAATCGGAAGCGTACAGCCGATCACCTTGGCGATACAGATGGTGACTACCATTGTCAAGCACACAACAAATGCGACCAGAGGCGTTACGCCATCGTTGTGGAGCATCCACTGATCAACTACTATCATTTTTATAAAATTTGCAGCCGCGAGCGAAATACCGCAAAGGAGAGCGACGCGAAGCTCTTTCCAGAGGGTTGTCAGCACATCGGTATATTCGATTTCGTGCAGCGAGAGACCGCGAATAATCGTAACGGAGGCCTGACCGCCTGCGTTCCCCCCCGTATCCATCAGCATAGGAATAAAAGCCGTCAGCACGGCACATGCAGCAAGCTGGTTTTCAAAGGACAGAATAATTTGACCGGTAAATGTAGCGGAGATCATCAGCAGGAGCAGCCACGGAATTCTTTTGCGCCATGTTTCAAACACACCGGTTTTGAGATAGGGCTTATCGGACGGAACGAGGGCCGCCATAATCTCAATATCTTCTGTAGCCTCCTCTTTAAGGACGTCGATAGCGTCGTCAAAAGTAACGATGCCGACCAGTCTGTTTTCATTGTCGACAACCGGAAGCGCAAGAAAATTATACTTGTTCAGCTTGTTGGCAACCTCTTCCCGGTCTTCAAGCGTAACCACGGAAATAACATTGGTTTCCATGATTTCTTCAATCCGGCTGTCCCAAGATGCAAGCAACATTTGCTGAACGGTGACAACCCCTTCGAGTCGTCGGTCGCTGTTGATGACATAGCAGGTGTAGACTGTTTCCTTTTCCAGACCGGTGCGCCTGATTTTTTCAAAGGCTTCTGTTACTGTCATGCCTTTTTGGAGATCAACAAATTCAATGGTCATAATGCTTCCGGCGCTGTCACTCGGGTAATTCAGAATTTCGTTGATGAGCCGGCGCGTTTCCGGGTCGGCTTGCCGAATCATGCGCTTGACGACATTTGCCGGCATTTCTTCAATAATGTCAACGGTGTCGTCAATAAACAGCTCATCCATCACCTCCTGCAGCTCTTTGTCATTGAAGGCGGCAATCAGTGCTTCTTGCGTTTCGCTGTCCATTTCGACAAATGTTTCGGCTGCCAACGTTTTCGGAAGCAACCGGAACAGCATGCGAATCTCCGTTAGCTCCAGTTCATCAAACAGAATGGCGATATCGGCAGCCTGCATTTCTTTCAGCATTTGGTAAAGCTGTGTAAATTTACGATCTTTGAGCCATTCCCTTGTTTTTTCTAACAAATCGTTTTCCATAGTCTTTCCTCCCAGCATAATAAGGTCACGGCGGAAACAGGCCCGCCTGTGTTATGGGCAGGAGCTTATACCAATGATCTGTGCAGCACAGATAACCGGCATTATCGAGCTTCGGCTGCGGAGAAAGCTATGTTCAGCAAAAGCATGGACACAGGTGTATGATGTCTGCGTGTCCGCAGCTTCGGCTGCGTACCTCTTTGTCCGCTGCCACCGTACTTCGATGACTCCCTGAGTCCATTCCTTTCACCTCTTTTTTGTTCAAAATCCGCTATTATTTTGCTCACGGTTATTTTTATTATATCTCAAAACAGATTTTTTGTCAATGTTGAAAACTCCGTGAACGGAATTGAACGGTATACTACTATTTTATCCCGAGACAGCGACACTCATTATAATATTTTCAGCATTCTATTATAGGAATTTCGATTCATGAAAAAGAGCACTTGGTGCATTTGCACCAAGTGCTGTAGAAGTTTATCCATCCAGCCATTTTGCTAATCGGAAGCTTTGTCAGACGATTTGTCCGTTTTTTCGGTCTTTTCAGCGCTTTCCTGTTTTTCTTCGGGGTTTTTACTTACCAGCGCCCATTCCACCCGGTGGTCCTCCAGAGTCTCCACTTTAATGTGCAAACCATAGGCATCCAGCTCAATCAAGCTGCCATCCTCAGGGATGACTGTGAGCTGACTGAAGACAAGTCCGCCAAGCGTGTCGAATTCCACATCCTCAGGAAGCTCAATGTCAAGCTGTTCTTCTATCATCTCGATCTCACAGCTGCCGGACATTTTCCATAAATTTTCATCCAACTGGACAATTTCGGTTTCCTGCTGTGGATCCAGTTCGTCATAGATATTACCGACGATTTCCTCCAAGAGATCCTCCATGGTGACGATCCCCACGTTATCACCGTATTCATCAACCACCATGGCTATATGATTTTTAGTTTTCTGCATGTTGAAAAACAGGGTATTGCAGGGAACGGATTCGGGTACAAAATATGCAGGACGCAGGATTTCCCGCAACGGCTTCGGATTGCTCTCCAAATGATTTGCAAAATACTCTTTCGCGTTTAAAATACCGATGATGTCTTCGGGTTCATTTTCATATACAGGGAATCTCGACAGCCCTGTTTCGCGAATCAGAGCGATAATTTCCTCCTGAGGTGCGTCAAGTTCGACAGTTTCAACGTCAGCACTTCTGGTCATTACATCACGTGCGGTTAAATTGTCAAATTCAAAAATATTGTCGATCATTTCCCGTTCTCTGGAATCGATTGTGCCGGTTTCTTCGCCGATATCGACCATCATACGGATACCCTCTTCCGTTACAGCCTCCTCTTCTGAGGTGTTTTTAAAGCCAATTAGACGAAGAACACCGTTGGTAGAGGCAGACAGCAGCCAGATAATTGGCTTCATAAATACCGAAACGCCCCTGACAACGGGGGAAGTAAATTTAGCAATTGTCATCGGCTTCTGCATGGCAATACGCTTCGGGATCAATTCGCCGAAAACCAATGTGAAGAACGACAGGATAATGGTGATTAATATGACGGAAAGCGTGTTCAATACCGATTCCGGTATTGCCGTATATTGCAGATCCCAAATGATCCAATGCACCAGACGGTCTGCGAAGTTATCAGCCGCAAAAGCACTGCCGAGAAATCCGGCCAGTGTAATTCCGATTTGAATTGCTGACAGGAAGCCCGTCGGGTTTCCCACCAGCTCTAACATGCGGGCGGCATGCTTATCGCCCTCCTCTGCCATTTTACGAAGTTTGTTGGCGTTTAATGATACAACTGCTATTTCTGCAGCAGCAAAAAAGGCATTGACAGCAATAAGTATGACTTGCAAAAGCAGTTGTCGCCCTATAGGGTCGTCCATTTTTTTAAATCCTCCATCTCATAAACAGTAACGCATCTCCAGCCGAAAATTGTTGAATGTTCCGACAAAAACCTAAATATTGGATTTCATGCTACAGAAAAATTCGGCTGAATGATTGAAGCCGCAACCGACGACAACAATGTCGGCACGTCTTCGTTGTGTTGTATTGAATTTCTTTCGCTCCGGCGCGTATGCTTTAACGCATTGCCGAAGGGTATTTAAAAAGCTGCGCGGTTACGCCGGCGTACAAAATACCGTGCCGCTGTTCCTTTTACACTATTGTCAAACTCCTTTCATAATTATACATAAATTCTTATCGCACAAAAATACTTTTAACAGAGAATCTTTGCTTCTGTCTGCCAATTATTAAGTTTTTTTACGATACCGGTATTATAACACAGAATCTATCTATTTTCAAGAGACATTTTAAAATAACGTAAAGGTATCCGTCACAGGGCAAAATTTTTGATAAAAAGCAGGGAAGCGCAGCTTCTTAGTCCGACGCCACTGACGGTTGCCTGTATTTTTCCATAAATTCATCTATAATAAACTATCACAATAGGGGGAAATAACGATGGACACAAAAGAAATATTATACCGTATAAGAGAGGAGAACCATCTCACACAGGACGAAATGGCGGCAAGATTGTTTGTAACCCGACAGGCTGTATCCCGGTGGGAAAACGGCGAAACCATACCAAATGTTGAAACATTGAAGCTGCTCTCAAAAACCTTTGATGTTTCAATTAATACGCTTCTGGGAACACCCAGAACATTAAAATGCCAGTGCTGCGGCATGCCGTTAGAGGAGTCCCAGAACAGTCGGGAAACGGACGGTTCTTTTAATGAAGATTACTGCAAATGGTGTTATAC
>CAKTAA010000041.1 GCA_934526185.1 uncultured Eubacteriales bacterium
CTTCAGGAAAGCTCAAACAAAACCGGTTTCTGCTTTGCCGACGCTAACTTTTCGTCTTTCCGGCTGTTCCGCCGAATGGATATGGTTTTGAATGAAGAAGAACTGAACGAATTGTTTGCAGCAGCAAAAGCTTCGGTCAGCGGGGATGCTGTAAGGCTGAAAAGGGTTGAAGAGGTTGAGCTGACTTACAGCTATATGCTCTTGAGCAGCCGATATTTTGCCGACTATGTATACGGAAGCGAAGCGATTCGTGCGGATTATCAGGAAAAGACAAGGGCTCTGTACGACAAAATGAGGGCAGGCGGATACGACTACAATCTCGGAGCGTTCCCGGAATATGACCCGACGCTAAGTCCGATCGGATGGGGAAGAAATCCATATGAGGAAGAAATAAAAGGAAATGATGTAGTTCTTTATTAATACAGAGTTCGTTTAAAATATCATTGGTGGGTAGAGATGAACTTCTCACCGAAAGCGTCGGGATAGAGTTATCACAAAATTCAATTCCGACGCTTTTTTCTATAAGAACTTATGATTAGGAGTCGGTGGATTTAAAATAAATTTGTTGGAAAGGAGATTCAAAAGCTATGCAAAGAATATGTTCCATCATTTTATGCATCTTATTTATTTTACCCTTGCTGATTGCCTGTGAAAACAGTAACGGCGGAACAGATGATACAAAAAAATCAATGGTATCGATTCCGAGAGCACCGGCATTGATACGGCTACGGTAATGACAGCAGATGCCCCAGCATGAAAAAGTCTCCGTATTGCCGGTACGGATATTTCGTCATTTGTCATCGTGCTTTCTGAGAATGCATCGCAGGGGCTGCTTTTTGCGGCTTCCGAGCTTTCCTCATATATCGAAAGAACCTGCGGCGTAAAGCTCGAAATTGTGCCCGCAGCCGCTCAGGAACATGTTATTGAGCTTGTTATTGACAGAAATGGCACGTGGCGGGATCAGGGTTTTACGATCACAAGCAAAGCCGGAAAGCTTACGATTTCCGGACAGTCCGATACCGCATGCCTCTATGGTGTGTATGAGTTTCTTGAAAGCTATATTGGCTGGCGCTTTCTGACACCGGACGCACAAGCGCTCCTGACGCCGGGAGAAAATATTGATATCCCGAACGGCATTGAGGTTTCCGAGAAACCCGGTATTACGTATCGCTCACTTTTTACGCCGGAAACACTGGCCGGAAAGGTCGAAGGATATAATGCGGATAATGTCGCTGACTTTTGGGGACAGATGCGTCTGAACGCAGACGACGGACATCTTTCCGAACGGCAGGGAACATCGAGAATGAAATGGGCAGAGAATCGCTCGTGCCATACCTTCGGCACACTGGCGAATGGCGCACACTCACTGACGGAGCAGCCGTGCTTCTCCGATGAAACGGTATATCAGAATATGCTGGCGAGGGCGCTGAAATGGCTTTCGGACAATCCAAATGCAGCACTAATTTCTATATCTCAGGACGATAATAATTATTACTGTCAGTGTGAGAATTGTCAGAGGGTAGCTAAGGAGGAGGGCACCGAAACCGAGCCTCGGCAGAGCGGTCCGATCATCCGGTTTGTCAACCGGATAGCGGAAGCTATTGAAAAGGAATATCCGGATGTGCTTGTACATACCTTTGCTTATACCTATTCGGAAAAACCGCCGCTGGTAACCAAAGCACGGGACAACATTGCCATACAGTACTGTACCATTTCCGCTTGTTTCCAGCATGCGATAAACGACCCGGACTGCAATCAGAACGGCGGCCTGTATGGATGGAACTTCAACAATGCAGCGCGTGCCGCAGACATCGTTGAATGGGGAAAGGTTGCACAGAATATTTATATATGGGATTACGGCTCCTCCTGCGATATTTCCTTTATATACTTTCCGACACTTGACGTTCTTCTGGAAAACACAAGGTTTTTTGCTGAAAACAATGTGAAAGGAATATTCCTGAACGGATCGGGAGACAAGATGCCTGAGTTTTCAGAGCTGCGGACCTATATGCATGCGAAGGTATACTGGGATCCGTACATGACGGAGGAAGAATATCAGAGATGCATTGACGAATTCATGCAGGGATACTACGGCGATGCCTGGGAAGAAATGCGCGAATACTACGACTTTTTGACGGAAAGCTCGAACAAATCCGGCTTCTGCTTCTGCGATGCCAACTATACCACGTTCCGTCTGTTCCGCCGGATGGATATTGTTTTGAACGAGCAGGAGATAAACGAATTGTTTGAAAAGGCAAAGTCAGCGGTGGAAGATGACGCAACCATACTCCGCCGCGTTGAGGATATTGAACTGACTTGGCAGTGTGCAATCTTAAGCTGCCGCTATATGCCGGATTATATATACGGTTCGGATGAAGTCCGCGCCGAATATCAGTCGAGAACCAAAGCGCTGTACGATAAATGCGCGGAACGCGGATACCCGAGTGATATCGGACATGAAGAAGGAGATTCTGTTCTTCCTCCTTATGATCCGGATCAGTACCCGTACCAGTGGTTCAACGGCGATGAGGAGAAGAAAATTGTCGGCAACCAATATGTTTAACGTTTGCTTTATTGGCTGTCTATCCTTGGAAGCTGTTTCTGTTTAAGTATTTATCATTAATTCCGAATTTGTTATACGGGAGATATTGGTTCTCCCGTATATATTTTTATATTGCCGATTAAAAACCTATGTCAGATTACTTATGCGTATTTATCAATCAGACAGAAACGGACGATAAAATCTCTAAGAGAGAAGATGATTTCTCTTTTTTGATTCCTGCTAAATAGATTTTTTTATTGCAGGGTGTTTACAATTTCAAAAAAATCTGATATAATTTTATACAAAATGAATGAGTTCTGCTCTCTGAACTGTTCAATAACAAATTTAAAAAAAGAGTAAGGAAAGGAAGAATGGTGTTATGAGAAAAATCATCAGCCGAATCTTGCTTGCGGGGCTTCTGCTTTCGGGGCTTCCAATTGGCGGAAAATCAACTGACGCCACCCGACAGATGCTTTCTGCCGACACCGCTGCAGAACGAACGGATGCTGTCACTGAAACCGCAGATGCTTATCAAGTGAAAAGCATAAAAATTTCCGGAAACGATGTATCTTCCTATGTAATTGTCCAACCGGAGAAGGACTCGGCGTGCCTTGGCAATGCTGCGGCGGAATTGTCGTCATATATAGAAAAGGCTTCGGGAATCAAACTTGAAGTTGTCACAACGTCAACCGGTTCCAACGTGATAGAGCTTGGCGTGGACAGCAGCCTGCCGCACAACGAGGCATTTCAAATCAAAACCTCGGACGGAAAGCTGACAATAACAGGAGGCTCCGAGCGGGGCTGTCTGTATGGTGTATATGAGTTTCTGGAAAGCTATATCGGCTGGCGTTTTCTAACCGTTGACTGCGAGGTTCTGCTGCCGGAATCTGATATTATCGAAATTCCGGACGGCCTTAACGATATGCAGGAACCGGGATTTGATTTGCGCGGCATATGGACATATGAAATGTATTACGGACATTGGAATGATCAACTGGAAGCGCAGCAGGATTACTGGGCGAAACGGCGTATGAACCGCGAGGACAACTGGGTGACAGAAAAACAGGGCGGCGCTCTTGTGTGGTCTCGCAACGCAACAGTACATACGCTGGGAGATCTGGCTGGCGGTATGTCACAGGATGAAAATCCGTGCTTGTCGGATGAGGGCGTGTTTGAGACGGTGCTGTCCAACGTATATAAATGGCTGGAATCCGACGCCAAACCGGCGGACTACATTTCGATCTCTCAGAATGATAATATGAGCGCCTGCGGCTGTGAGAACTGTACAAGCGTGAAGCGGGAAGAGGGGAGCGATGCCGGTCCGCTTGTACGCTTTGTAAATAGAATTGCCGAGGCCGTTGCGGAAGATTATCCGGATCTGCTTGTGCATACGCTTGCCTATAATGCAACCACTGTACCGCCAAAAGTGACAAAGCTGCGCGATAATGTCGTAGTGCAGTATTGCACGTATCAGGGCTGCTGTCAGCATGCCGTAGGCAATCCGGAATGCAATGAGGTTGGCGGACTTTGGGATATGTATTACAATAACCTCGCAGGCGCATACACCATTAAACAGTGGGAAAGTATTACTAATCATTTGTACATTTGGGATTACGGCGCAAATTTCAACGATGAGTATGTATTTCTTCCCAATTTTGATGTTATGCTCGAAAACTGCCGTTTTTACTTTGAAAATAATGTTGAGGGCGTTTTTCTGAATGCCATGTGGGAATATTTGCCGGAATTCAACGGCCTGCGTACCTATTTGACAGCTAAGATATATTGGAATCCAAACATGAGCGACGAGGAATACAACGAGTGTATTGATGATTTCATGAAAGGATATTACGGGGACGGCTGGAAAGGCATACGCCAATATCTGGATTATATGCAGGAGAGCTCAAATAAAACCGGACTTTGCTTTACTCATACCGCTGATTCTTCAAATCGCCTGTTCCGATCTTTAGATATTGTACGATATGAAGAAGAATTTACTCAGATGTTTGCAGATGCCAAGACCGCGGTGGAGGGTGATGCTAAGCGGAACAAGCGCATCTATGATATAGAGCAGACCTATCAGTATCTGCTTCTGAGCAGCAGATATTGGACCGATTATACATACGGAAGCGAGAAGGTACGGGCTGAATATCAGGAAAAAACAAAGGCTTTGTATGATAAATTGTCAGTTATCGGAAACCCGACCACGCCGGAATATGATCCGGACGTAAGTCCGATCGGATGGTGGAAGCGTCAATTTGACGATAGCTACGTCGGAAACCATTTTGATTGATTTGTGTGAATCCGTTCAGGTTTGCGGTATAATAGCGGTATCAGATTGGTATCGGATGCATCGGAAGGCGGAACCCGGCACCCCGTCTTCTGCTTGCTGTGAAATAAGGTCAAGCATGGGAAAATGAAAAAAAGTTTTCATAATATATTGACTATTGGCAGGGCGGCCCATTCAAATTGCTTTGCTACAAGGAACATCAACGGGTTTGTGCAAAGTCAATTCTTACTTTATTTGTTTATTCTATTTTTAAATAAAAAGAAAAAGGAGAATAGAAATGAAGAAGATAATCAGAATCATGTCACTGATGCTTGTAGTGGCAATGACAGCATCCCTCTTCATGATACCGTCGTATGCCGACAGAACGGCAAAGAAGACGGATTCGATGCCCTTTAAAGACGTGTCGGAAGAGGACTGGTATTACACGTATGTAGAGTATGTGTATCAAAACGGCATGTTCAGCGGAACCTCAGATACTACGTTCGAACCGCTGACGGAGATGACGCGTGCGATGTTTGTGCGTCTGTTTGCCAATCTTGACAGCGTGGATCTGACAAAGTATACAGAAACGAAATTTACAGACGTAGATATGAGCGCATGGTACGGCAGCGCTGTAGCGTGGGCGGAGGCGAACAAGGTTGTCAACGGTACAAGCGAGACGACATTTGAACCTGATCAGAATATTACACGTGAACAAATGTGTGTGCTGCTGGTAAATTATGCGGCCTATGCCGGCATAGACCTGACGCTGGATACTCCGAAGGATACGGCGTTTACCGATGCGGATGAAGTAAGCTCATGGGCAAAGGATGCCGTGATTATCTGTGCTGCAGCGGGTATTATCAACGGCAAGGGAGACGGCCGCTTTGATCCGCAGGGAACAGCGACAAGGTCCGAGGTAGCGGCGCTTTGCACAAATTTCCATACATTGTTTGTAGATGATCTGGAATTGTGGTTTGACCATTCGACGGTGAAAACGGCGAAATCGGATACGGAATCCACCGGTAAGGATACTTATACCATGTATATGGCGAAAAACGAGGTGGAGAACGGGCAATTTGTGCTGGCATCCAAAAACGGACATGACGATTTAACGGTCACAGTCTCAGCATTTAAAGACGGAGCCGGCAATCAGATAGAAACAGAGCTGCTTTACGGCTGGTATACAAAGATGTACGATACCTATACACCGGACGCGCTGCCGCCGGTGCAGGGACCGATGGATATCAAAGCCGGCACCAGCCAGTGCTTCTATATCAAGGTGAGAACCGACGAGGACACAAAGGCGGGAACATATTCCGCAGCCGTGGAGGTCAAAAACAAGCTCGGCGCAGTAATCAAGACGGCGGAGATTTCTCTGAATGTGTGGGATTTTACGCTTGATGACAACGACGCACCGCCTGTAACGGCCGATCTCAATCATTATGAGATCTATACTGCTTACCAGCAATATGACAGTGATGACAGACAGCTTTACAAGATGTATTATGATTTCCTGTTAGAGAACCATGTGTGCGCGTATGATCTGCCGTACACCATGGACGATGAGAGAGTTGACGAGTACCTCAACAATCCGCGCGTAAGGTGCTTTGCTGTGGATTATACCGGATACGGAACCGGACACGATATTGATACGGAATATCTGAAACGCGCATACAGTAAGCTGTCAGCAAATCCGGAATGGTTCTCAAAGGGATATTTCTACTATGTTGACGAACCGTTGGAATCAGGAAAATTGCTGCAAATCGGCGAGTATGGCTCTATGCTTGAATCCGTATATCCGGGTTACCGCATGATATCGCCGTTTGAGAGAACATGGCTCATGGCCGGGGAACCACTGAAATGCTACAGTGAAAACAACACCCCGACTCCGCAATTGTTAACGGGAGACAGCTCTGCTGGTATCCGTTATCAGGTTGCCGAAGGGAAAGCTGTCGCTTCCTTTGAAGCGTGGTGCCCGAGCTGGTCAGACAATAAAGGCGAGATTACTTTCTCAGTGTATGAGTGGAAGGGAAATTATGCTTCGAGTGTAGCTTCGGCCCCTGTGGTAGAGAAAACCTTTGTGGATTATCCGGACAATGACACATTATCGGTAATAACAGTGACGGAAAAACATCCGGACGGCCTTACCGCAGGAGATTACCTTTTCCTCATTCACGACGGTGTGGATTCCTCCGAATCCGGTGTGGGTGTATGGTGTTATCCGAAAGCAAGCGATCCCGCAATGACGGTATATATGAACGGCGAGGTAAGCACCTCCAATCTGGCTCCTGCCATGACTTTTGGTATTTCTGATATTTCGTCCGGCGCAGCGATCGGCGATTCCATAGAATATATGAAAGATTATATTAAAATTTGGGTGCCGAGATGCTGGGCATATACGGACGAAAGTCTGCGCGGTACAGAGGGAGCTCTGTTCATTGATTCGCCGGAGCAGGTCGAGCTGTTAGGAGACTACGCGTCTCGCATCAACGAGCTCGTAGAAACAAGAGGTGATGAGGCGTGGTGGTATTGGGCCGGAAAGCCCTATGAGCCGTATGCGACATTCCATGCGGATTCGCTCGGTATTCTGCCGAGAATCATCGGATGGCAGATGCAAGAATACGATGTTACAGGTCTATTGTATTACTCGGTTACCTGCTGGGGCGAGATGGTCGGTCTTTGGAGCAATATTAATAATGTCATCAATCCTAATCTTAACCTGTACGGCAATGGAGTGCTGATCTATCCCGGAATTGACCGCGGCATCCGTGAACCGATTAGCTCAATACGTCTGGAGAATCTTCGCGACGGCATTGAGGATTATATGTACCTCGAAATGATCGGCAGACTGTGTGGAGAAGAAAAACGCGATGAATACGTCGCTAAAATTACGACAAATCTGATCGAGTACTCGACAGACGATGCTTATTTGCAGTCTGTGCGTATTGAGATGGGCAATATGATTGAAGCAGCCATGAATTCCTGAGGCGCTGACGTTCCAAAACAATGGCAGAAAAATAAACTAAAAACGCAGCAAGCAGCATTTTTAGCTGTTGCTGCGTTTTTTTGCGCATACCGCAGACAGGGAGAAGGGTAAGCACAAACGAAACGCATGTTTATGATCCGTTCGGCACAATATCGAAATATTATAAAACAGTAAGTATGCATGATGTATATACAAGATTTTGAAAAATTCTTGCAAAAATTGTGCATATGTGATATAATACCGTTGTTCTCAAAAAGCACATATTTTTATGAAGGGAAAGGTTAAACACAATGAAAAAAACAATATCACTGCTTTTATGTCTGCTCATGTGTGTGCCGTTGCTGATAAGCTGTACCGACAACGGGGTAGAAACCGGGACAGAAACCGGGACAAATACGGCACAAAACAGCAACACGGTGTCGTCCGTTGACGCACCGAAGCTTGCCGGCATCAAAATTGCGGGTAACGACATTGCGGAATATGTCATTGTCAAACCGGCTGATGCCACAGAGAGCGAGTCGTTTGCGGCAGAAGAACTTGCGTCCTACATCGAAAAAGCAAGCGGTATCCAGCTTGAGATTGTAACAGAAACAGGCTCGGCAAAGACCATTTCTCTCGTTAAGGACACAACCGGGGAACTCGGCGACGAAGGATTCGTCATCAAAACCGAAGGCGGCAAGGTGACCATTACAGGCGGGAAACTGCGTGGCTGTCTGTACGGTGTATATGAATTTTTGGAGCAGTACATCGGCTGGCGTTTTCTGACCGAACAGGTGGAGTATTTAACCACAGAGGGAAGCATTGAGATATCGAATGGTATAGAGGACAAACAGGTCCCGGTTTTAGAATATCGTCATTCCTATTGGACGCCATATCTGCGCTCACAGTATGCGGCTGCACAGCGTAAACTGAATGTAGTGACAACAGAGGCAAAATACGGCGGCGCATTTGGATTCACCGGCGGCATGGTACACACGCTGGGGCAGCTTGCAAACGGCGCGCATTCCGTAACGTCACAGCCCTGCTTGTCTGACGAAACCGTGTATCAAAATGTACTGGCAAATGTGCTGAAAATATTATCGGAAAACCCGAATGCAAAGCTTATATCTGTTTCACAGGATGACAATATGAGTCACTGTACATGTGCAGAATGCAAAAGGGTAGCGCTTGAAGAAGGCGCAGATAAAACATGGGAAGACGGTACGGTGTCAAGAGAAGAGAGACACAGCGCTCCGATCCTTCGTTTTGTCAACAGAATAGCGGATGCAGTTGCTGAGGCTGGATATACGGATGTAACAATAGGTACGCTTGCCTATACATACTCGGAAGCACCACCGACCATTACAAAAGCACGCGACAATGTGATGGTACAGTTCTGCTTCTATTTCAACTGCTTTGGTCATGCACTTGATGATCCTGAATGCAACGAAACCGGCGGTCAGTGGAGTTACTATTTTAATAATGCCTCGAGAGCGGAAAGTGTAAAGGGGTGGGGGAAAATATGTAAAACACTGTATGTTTGGGATTATGCCACAAACTACAGCTACTATCCGATTATATTCCCGAATTTCCATGTTCTTGCTCAAAACATGCGCTTCTACGTGGAAAACAATGTCAAGGGTGTATTTGCAGAAGGGTATGAAACAGCAATTACCAGCTTGGAGTTCGGTGATCTGCGCGCATACCTGACAGTTAAACTGATGTGGGATCCGTATATGACAGAAGAAGAATACGACAACCATATCAATGAATTTTTAAAGGGATATTACGGTTCTGCGTGGGAAGATATTCGCGAATACTTTGATTTTGCAACAGAACCCGTGATAGAACGCGGAGAATGTCTGCACAGTATGGGCGGATATCCTGAGAGGCTGTTTGTCATGAAGGACTACGTGTTGAACGAAGAAGCAGTTGAAGCCTTGTTTGACCGTGCAATAGCAGCATGCACCGACGCGGGCGAGACTGTGCAGACAGAGAATATCAAACGTTTGCGCCTTGGCTATAAATTTGTCAAACTCACATGCAATTACACCGCTAACTATGAATTTGGAAGTGAGAAAATAAGGGCAGAATGGCAGGCTGAATCAAAAGCGCTCTACGACGCTATGGTTGAACTTGATTCTTATCCAAGCATAGACAGAAAGTTCGAATTCCATGATGATGCGCCGCCTGTTTCGTGGGTATATTATGGCAACAAATCTCAGACCGGTTGGTTTGACGAAAATCCATATTAAGTTTAAGTTTTCCGCGTTGTTATTTGCAATAATTTATACTTTAATAATACTGATATTGAAAAGAAGCCGTCCTTTAAAGGGCGGCTTCTTTTACTCATCATGATTATTCATCCCTCAGAACAACAAATGTGGTCGGCATTTCCAAAGGATGATAACACGTATTCAGAAACCCGTTTTCAACCATAATCTTTGCAGGTGCGCAAACGGCATGATAAAATTTGTTCTGCCTTGCGATTCCGGAAATTTGATTTTTCAGGTGTCTGGGGGTGTGCTCGGCAATTACTTTTTCTGCACGCTGATCGATTGAATGAATAACGGATGTCAGCTCTCTGCATACAAATTCGGTGATATATTCATTGATATTGTTGTATTGGTCAGCCTTATAGACCGGAACTGTAACGCGGAGACTACCGTCCGATGATATTACATATCCGCGCTTTACCATTTCTGCGACTGCTTCAAGGTCATATTCACTCAGAACCTTATCGTTTTGCCTTGCAATATCGCAAAAAATATTTATATATCGGTCGTTTCCGTAAAAGTCATGATGATTTCCTTTTGGAGCTGGCAAATAATCTAAAAACAGAATACTGTCTCCGAAAGAAGATACGACACTGCTGTATTGAAATACAGATTTCTTTGTCTCCGCGTATTCTTCCTCGCACCAGATAAAAGCTCTTTCACCCCAGCCGGTTACCGGCGCTTCGCCACAATCGTCGCAATCTGTGTTCTGCCTGCCAAACATGATAGCGCGGAAAACCAGAGTAGTAAGCTGCCACCTGAGTGTGTTCTCGGAAAAAGAAGAGCCGTAAAATTTCAAATCGCGGAACACATTTAAATATCTGGTTACAAAATCTTGAATTTTCTCTGCATGCTTTTGATAACAGCATACGGTTTGCCGAGCAATTTCTTCAGAGCAGTCGCGGCTGATAATGATAATGTTTGTACTATAGCGTTTTCCGTCCTTTATAAGTAATTTTTTATCGGTTAGCTCTTTGATCTCGTTATCTAAATATGGCAGGGGTATCCCAGTTTCTATGCTGATTTGGTCCGCTGTAAGTTGGTCATTATAACAAGCGCTGACGATATTCTGCGGTATTTGCCGTTTCATAAAATCCCAGAAGCGGTTCGGTCCTTCGCCGCTATACAGGGGAATGAGCTTTTTGGGATTATAACTAAGTTCTCCAAGCTTTCGTTCCATATGCATACCTTCCTTTATTGTTTGCCTGCCTTTAAAAAGCAGATATTTCACCATGCTTTCGCTGATGGCGAGATGGGATGCGATCTCGGTACAGGATTTATTATCAATATAATACAGAATCATCGCGCGACGGTATTTCTCAGAAAGCAAAGTGAGTTCACGTCTCAAAAGATACAAATCGGATTCCTCCTCTAAAAACGTAGGGGAGATTTCCTCCATGTCATAAAGCCTATCAGCGGTCAGCTCACTGTTATATGTGCGCTGCCGCTTTTTCAGCCACTGTTTATACACGTTGCCGGAAACCGAACGCATGAAAGCATAGAGAGCTTTTTCATTCCGCAGATTGGGCAAAGATTTAACCAATTCCAGATAGATCTCTTGAGATAAATCTTCCGCATCATAACGGTTTGACGTTCGTGCACCGCACCAAGAGAAAATTGTTTTTGCAGCTTCGGTGATGATCCTGTTGATTTGAAGCTCGTCCACACACCCGCCTCCCATTTTTCATATTTAGAAGCTTCTGTCTATATAAGTGGTTTGAATTCGGATTTGGTTAAGAAAAAATAAAATTTAAATGTAGTAAAAGCTGGCAGACGGAGATGAGCTCCCCTCCCCGTCTGCCAGCAAGCCGTCCGAAATTCTCATATAAGAATCTGAAAGCTGTATATTATTTTTGCGTGTGGAACTTCTCTTCATTATTTTCTGTTTGCTTTGTTTGTGCTTTCTGAAAAAATTTTTGGCTGTCAACGATAAAACGCTCATGCTCAGCGCTGCCAATGAGTCCGAAAGAATCCTTGACATTGATCTGAAAGATCAGCTTTCTGCCGTCAATATCTTTCAGTTCACTTTCGCAGGTAACAGTACAGCCTATAGGCGTCGCTGAGACATGCTTTAAGACAAGCGCGATCCCGACCGTGGTCTGTCCATCCTCCAAGCTTCCCTCAAGGCTCTTCATCGCGGTATATTCCATGAGCCGTGCCATGGCCGGAGTGGCATATACCTCAAGAGTTCCGCTGCCAAGTGCGGCGGCGGTGTTTTGTGAGGATACTTTTTCGATTTCACTATGTTTTAATCCGATCTGCAACATAAAATTCCTTTCCGGTAAAAAAGCCGTTGTACATTTTATTGTTTATTTCCGGTATTGTCTGTATTGTTGTCCTCTTGATGCTCAGCCGATTCGGTGGAATTTATATTTTTTGTCTTATAAACCGGCGGTCCGTGCAACTTGATTTTTTTCAATAGTTGACCGCCTGGAGAGGCTCGTTTTGGAGACGGCTCATAGATTTCCGTATATTCTGCATTATCATAATAGGAACGTGTGGCTTCAGGCAACCCTTTCCGGGACAGATTCTCCTCTGTTTTCTCTTTGATCAGTACATAAATAACGGCAAAAACAGGAACCCCGATAAACATTCCGAGAATGCCGAAAAATCCTCCCATAACTGTAATGGCAATCACAACCCAGTGCGCGCTGAGTCCGGTTTTGTCACCGAGAATCAGGGGAGCAATCAGATTGCCGTCAATTTGCTGCAAAACCAATATGAGAACAGCAAACAGTACCGCAGCCATAGGATCCGAAAGAAACAGAATAAAAATACTTGGAATAGCGCCTAAAAAAGGTCCGAAAAAGGGAATTACATCCGTAACGCCGATGATTACGCTGATCAAGGGAGCATAGGGCATTCCCAATATTGACATGCCGATGTAGCATAAAATTCCGACAATTCCGGAGTCCATAATTTTCCCGCTGATAAAGCCGCCGAAAGTTTTATGCGAAAGCTGAGCCACATGTGTAATTTTATGTATCGCTTTTTCAGGCAGAAAGGCATACATCATTTTTCTTGTCTGTGCCAATAGCTGTTCTTTGGAAAGTAAAAAATATACAGAGAGTATGATGCCTAATAGAGAATTTTTAACCTCCTCCACGAACTTGGTGGCATAGGCGGTAATATAGGGGGTTGCAGCACTCAGAATTTCATAAGATCGTTCAATGAGGCCGTTTATGGATGCGGTCAGCTTCTCATACTGCCCTGCAAGAAATTCTGAAGTCGAAAGGATTTCATCAACCCAAGCCTGCGCTGTCTGGACATATGAGGACATTTTTTCTTGAAGGGAATTGAAACTGGAAGATACTTGGGGGATGACGATAAGAGAAAACAACGTCAGAAACAGCGCAACCCAAAGATATGTGGAAATCAGAGATAAAATACGTTTTAATTTTTTTCTTGGCCGTTTTTTTTCAAGAAAAGCATAAACCTTTTTTTCATGAAAATTGAGAATGGGACATAAAAGATAGGCAAAAACGAATCCGTATATCAACGGCTTGCAAACACGGTAGAGTCTTTGAAAAATGGATTGTAAATCGGCAAATCGAATAGCAATAAATACCCCGATAATGCCAAGTAAAATTATCAAACCGGCATAAATGGCAATGGTTGTATATTTTCTGTTCCATTCAATTTTCAAAATCTTACCTCCTCAAGAATGAATGTATTAATTTATTCAATTAATAGAAAAAGCAACAAAATTTTCAGAAAATGGATAGTTTAATGTCTTAATGGTTTCCTACTTACTTATTGTATCTTTTATAGAACTTTTGTCAAGGGAAATTCTGTAAACAGCGGGGATGCGGCCATATTTATCACAAAGCCGGCATATTTTTCAGACAGATACCATATATATGGAACGACAATGAAACAAAGGAGGGAAGCGGAAGTATTCGGGAAGTCTGCCTTTGTCTTCTGCATATATTTGAAATTGTTCTGATTTCATCAGCCGCCCCGTGAGGCTGGTAAAGGAAACTTAACATTCCGGGGAGAAAGGAACTTTTCATTGTACCGCGGCTCTTCATCATAAACGAATGAACACCGCCGGAAGAATGAAAAATGTGCTGTATATATGTTTGTCTACTCGCTGCGCGCCTCAACTCTGAAATTTGTTGGAATTATCTGTCTGTCAGTCATTGTTCTCATAGCGCTCATCGCGTTCATCCCGACATACGAACCGACCTCGCTATTGATTAAGGATGAAAAAATATCATATGACAAGATAACAGGCAATGAGGAAAGAATCGCATTTATCTCACAGTTCGGGTGGGAAGTGAACCCCGAACCGGCGGACGAGGTGGAAGTAACCGTTCCCTCTACGTTTGATGCGGTTTACACAAGCTACAATACCATACAAAAAGCTCAGGGCCTTAATTTGGAAAAATACAAAAACAAAAAAGTTATGCGGTACACCTATGTTATCAATAATTATTCTGGTTATGAGGGGAAGGTTTTTGTCAATCTTCTTGTCTATAAAAACAAAGTAATTGGCGGAGATGTATGCTCTGCAGCACTGGATGGCTTTGTTCACGGATTTGAAAAAGCATAATTCTATTTATTTTCAGCGCCGAGCGCCTCTTCCTGTTCATAAAGCAGGAGGAGGCGCTCTTCTAACTCCTGTTTCTGACTGTGCAAAGCAGATAAGCGTATATAATCGGAAGCGGCCTCTCCCGCCATTTCTATGTCTATTGCCTCAATTTCGGCCTCACAGTCTGCTATGTCCGCAGCCGTTTGGACACGGAGCTTTTCTTTTTTTCGCTTCTGTGCGGCATCCTGCTTTTGCTTTAAATATGTTGCTTTGCTTTCTGTAGAGGGCAACGCTGCATCTGATTCAGACGATGCCGGGGAACGCAGTTTTTCACGGAAATCGAGATAAGCGTCATACCCGTCTGCATAGTCCAGACAGGGTGTAAATGAAAGATCGAGAATCCTTGTGGCCAATTTGCGGATAAAATATCGGTCATGAGAAACTGCAACAATTGTACCTTCATATGCGTTGAGTGCATTTTCAAGAGCCTCACGCGAGGGAATGTCAAGATGATTGGTCGGCTCGTCAAGCAGGAGTAGATTGGCGGGTGATAACACAAGCTTCGCGAGCGTCAGGCGCGCTTTTTCACCGCCGCTGAGAATACCAACACGCTTTTCGACGACGTCGCCGGTAAACAAAAATAGAGCAAGTACTGCGCGGATTTCTTTTTGAGACAACTGCGGGGTGTGCGACCATAGCTCCTCCATAACGGTATTGTCATCATTGAGCTGCTGCTGTTCCTGATCATAATATCCGGCAGATACTCGGCTTCCATATTCACAGGCTCCGGTATCCGGCTTCAGCCTGCCGGCCAAAATTTTCAGCAGTGTTGATTTTCCGCAGCCGTTTGGACCGCAAATAAACAGGCGATCCTTTTTCGTAACCAATGTGCTTATATTAGAAAACAGTAATTTCCCGTCAAATCCTTTTGACAGATTTTCAATTGCTAAAACATCATTTCCGCTGCTCTGACCGATTTGAAAAGCCATACGGACAGCTTCCGGTGATTCTTTCGGTTTTTCTATTCTTTCCATCCTGTCAAGCATTTTCTGACGGCTTTCGGCGGCAATGATGTTTCGTTCCCGGTTCCATCTCCGCTGCTGTTCGATATAGGCTTCAATGCGCGCGATTTCCTTCTGCTGGGATGCGTAATGCTTTTCCTGAATTTCGCGGTTGATCTCTTTTTGTGAAATATAAGCCGTGTAGTTGCCGGAATAACACGTACCGCGTCCATGTTCAATTTCTAAAATCTTTGTGGTAAACTGATCGAGAAAATATCTGTCATGTGAAATAACCAAAACTGTTTTCCGGTATCCCTTCAGATAATTTTCCAGCCATTGCAGCATATCAATATCCAAATGATTCGTCGGCTCGTCCAGCATCAAAATATCAGGTTCTGTGAGAAGAAGCTTTGTCAAAGCAAGTCTGGTTTTCTGACCACCGCTGAGAGAAGCGACAGGACGTTTTTCGTCCTCCTCGGTAAAGCCCATCTGACGCAGAATCGCCCGGATGCGGCTGCGGTAAGTAAGTCCGCCGTTTGCATTATATTCCTCCTGTAAAGTATTAAGCTCCTCAGTCAGTGGAATCGTTCGCGCAGCTTCTCCTGAGACGGTTAATGTTTCGATTTCTGCTTGCAGTTCTTCCATCCTTACTTCCAGCTTCAGCAGATGGGAAAAAGTCCGAAGCATTTCATCACGTATGGATTCCTTACTTGAAAGCCCGCCATTCTGTGCAAGGTAACCAATAGACTTGCCGCGAGCGATGGCTACAGTGCCGCTGTCAGGAAAATTTTCACCTGTAAGAAGCCTAAACAAAGTAGACTTTCCTGCACCATTGACACCGACAATTCCTAATTTATCGCCCTCATTCAGAAAAAACGAAAGCTGCTCAAAGATGGTATTCGCACCAAACGAAACCGATAATTTATCACATTGCAGACAGATCATACAAGCTCCTTCTATTGAAACAGGATATTACTAACGTTTCATTCTTAAGTATACCATATCCTCCTTTTTACTGTCAAGTTTACTGAGAGGATATGATGGAGACTGATACTGATACTTTATCCATTGTCCGGTATGCTAATGTGCTTAAAAAAACCTTCTTTGTCTGTAGTGGATATTTGCCGTTTTTGAACGGATCATATTTTGACGTACTGCAAATATTTTATAATATTTGTAAATATTAAATAAAATGCTGTTGAAAAAACGATCGTTATATACTATAATAGTGATCGATATTATTGAAAAGCGGAGGAACACTATTATGCCGATAGCAAATTATGATGTTTACTGTAAAATGCTGGATCATGCAAAAAAGAATAAATACGCCTTTCCGGCAGTTAACGTAACCTCACTGGAGACTGCTAATGCAGCGCTCCGCGGCTTTGCCGAAGCAAAGTCAGACGGTATTATACAGGTGTCTACCGGCGGCGCGGAGCATGCGTCCGGAGCAGCAAAGGATATGGTTATGGGAGCAATATCGCTTGCAAACCATGTACATCTGATGGCGGAAAAATATAATGTATATATCGCCCTGCACACAGATCATTGTAAAAAAAGCAAGTTAGACACCTATATGCTTCCACTGATTCATGAGACGGAAAAAAGACGGGCCGCGGGTCTGCCTAATTTATTCAACAGCCATATGTTCGATGGCTCCGATATATCACTTGATGAAAACATCCGCATTTCAAAAGAGCTTTTGGAGCGTTGCAGCACAAACCAGATTATCCTTGAAGTAGAAGCCGGTGTCGTCGGCGGCGAAGAGGACGGTGAAAACAACGAGGGCGTACCCGCACAGAAGCTGTATACAACGCCGGAAGATATGCTAAAATTTTATCGCAGTCTGATGGGTATTAAAAATGCGCGCTATCTGTTTGCTGCGACATTCGGCAATGTTCACGGTGTTTATAAGCCCGGCAACGTCAAGTTGAGGCCCGAAATACTGAAATCCGGTCAGGATATTATTCGGCAGGAGATCGGAGAAAATGACTCCTTCTATTTTGTATTCCACGGCGGTTCCGGTTCGGAAAAGGAAAAAATTATGGAAGCATTGGAATACGGTGTTGTTAAAATGAATATCGATACCGACACGCAGTATGCCTTTACGCGCCCTATTGCCGATCATATGTTTAAAAATTATGATGGTGTACTGAAAGTCGACGGAGAAGTCGGCAACAAAAAGGTATATGATCCTCGCGTATACAACCGCCTCGGTGAACGCGGAATGGCCGATCGTATCATCGAAGCCTGCCGAGATTTGAGAAGTGTAAACAATTCTATTTGCTGAAGCTTGTTTTCTGCAGCCGCACAGAACCTGTACGGCTGCAGAAAACTTGACGGCTCAGAAAAATACGCCCGGAGCCTAACAGCTTTGCGGCCGAAAATAAGGATATGAGATGAATAAAAAGCATATACTGTCAAAACTAAACCGCAGATTACCCGCACTGGTTTTAACAATATTTTTCCTATCGGCGAACCTGATATCTTCGGTCAGCGCCGAACCGTATTCTGTGCCGGCAAGCTTTGAAGAACCGGCAGAGCTGTCTAAAAGTTTATCAGTGTCCCTCGAAGCTTCCGCAACGGCATATGAGATTATCTACAACGGACTGTATCAGGGAGAGGCAAGCATAGACATCAGCAGCTTTAATTTGACGTTTGATGACGCTAAAGAACTGTTCTGGAAAATACTTGATGAAAATCCGGAATTGTTTTATGTAAACAAATTCAGCAGCATCGGATCTACATATGTCCGTGAGATCCATCCGGTTTATACCATGACCGTCTCGGAAATTTCACAAACGCGGATCCTTTATGTATCCGCACTGCAAAGCATTGTAAAACAGGTTAATTCTGAATGGACAGATCTTCAGAAAGTGCTGTATGTGCATGATATCTTTGCATTGAGATATCAGTATGATACAACCTATACCCGCTACAGCGCGTATGAGCTTTTTTCTGAACGTTCAGGCGTGTGTCAGGCATACACAAGTGCCTTTACAGCCGTTATGAAAGAACTTGGAATACCGGTTTCCCGTGTGACCAGCGAAGCAATGAATCATACTTGGAACATTGTTTCTGTTGACGGTAAATGGTATCATATCGACGTGACACATGACGATCCGGTTGCAGACAGACTCGGCAGAGTAAATCACAGCAATTTTCTGCGGAGCGATACCGGCATTGCGGAAACGAAGCATTATGAATGGACTGATGCAGCAAATACCGTAATGTCAGACACAAAATATGATTCAGGATATATTGGAAGCGTATCCTCTGCGTTTGTTCCTTTGAACGGCAAATGGTACTGTATTGATCCG
>CAKTAA010000042.1 GCA_934526185.1 uncultured Eubacteriales bacterium
ACAGAAACGCTTGTGGGAAATGATTGACTTCATCAACAAGGCTATACAATTCTGCAAAAAGACTAAAATTATATGTATTTATTTATATTTTTTGAAAATTTTATTTTATATATTGATTTTCAACATAATTTATGATATACTACAATCACAAACTATATTGAAAGGGAGCTTTATGTGAAAAATATAAAATACATAAAAGAGCCTGGGTATATATATGACTTGTTTTTCTTGTTTGTATTGCATTTTAATAAAGACTTTTGCCTAACCAATTTTATAGATTATAGTAAGCCTGCAGAGGAAACAGATTATTTCAATAAAATAGAAAACGATTTCAATGATATCTCCGAAGATCTGTTCTTGTTTTTCTACCTAAAAGACAATGTTACATGTTTTATGACACAATATTATTATGAAGCATTTAGTCCTTATTTTACAACGACGTATAATTTAGAAATGGTGCAGTCTGCGCTGAGAAATACCGATGAAGTTATATCAAATTTAATAAAGTATTATTTTATGGATATCTCAGAAGCCGAGCTGAATGAATGTAAAAGATCGGTAACGGCAATGGGCAGATTGATACGGGATTCGTCATACAATGATAAGCTGAAAAGCCATCTGTATTCGTTTTTTTTAGAACCGGTACCGTTCATTCAAAAATTATCATATGAGTTGATGAAAAATGAATTTGCACTTTCTCAGTTTTACAACAAAAACTATAATAAGGTTACAGAAATTCAAGGGCAGATTGACATTCAGGATTTGACCAACAAGTTGAAACAATGTAAATCATATGAAATTGATTTAGATACGTTTAATGATATTTATATATCAATGTGCAGTTTGTTTCAAAATTGTATACGTGTTCAATTTTACTTGGAAAAAACTGTGATATTGCTTGGAGTTAATTATAAAGCATATATTAATTATTTGATATGTATGACAACTCTTCCAGAAATTGACACCTTTGGAAATGCGATATCTGAAGCCAACAGAGTAGATATACTTGATTTGATTGTTCAAAAAAATGAAATTACAATAAAAGATATTGAACAGGAACTTGGAATTACAGGAACAAATGCTTATTATCATCTTTCATTAATGATCAAAGCAAATTTGATTCAGACAAGGAACCAAGGAAGAACTGTTTTATATAGTATCAATCGTCAGTATGTTAGTTCAGTATGTAAAATACTAAACAAATATACATAAAATACCCGAAAGGAGACATAGTACAATGAAAGCATGGAAAAAGCCCTCAGTGATAACATTAGTAGAAACAAAGTTATCAAAATATATTAAAGCGGCAGCAAGGTCGGGCGTAATTTGTCCAACTCAATTCAGATAATTGGAATTTAAGCACATCACAGCGCAAAGTTGCTATTATAGCGAACTTTGCGCCGTTTTCTTTCCATGTGGGTTTGAGAAATTGAACAAACACACGGGGCACCTTCCATACGCAGCGCCCCGTGTAAAGGAAATCTTTCCTCTCCAAAATTTATAATGAATTCCAACTCTAAAGGTCCGATATCGCTAATCTTTGGCGGAATGCTGACAGGCGCCTCCCTCAAAGAAACCGTTCAAATCCATCCGCCAGACATTGTCGTCCTCCGAAAGCCGAAAGCCGATTCGTTTGAGCAGCATTGCGTCTGCCTCCGTACCGATATACTCTGCCTGATGCACGCCGCATAAATCAATAAAATTGAGCGTCTGGCGCCCCATGATAAACAAAGCGTCCCGATCGTCGGAATCCTCCGAGTTTTTCAGGTCGCAAAGCAGCCCCCGATTATCACGGATAACAAACTGACAGATTCCGACGAACTTGCCGTTGTCAACGGCACGATACGCCATCATATCCGCGTCAAAGACTACACCGCACCGGCGGCACAGCTCCTCCTGCTCTTCTTTGGTTGGAATCGGTTGAATCAGCAGCATAAAATAATCTATATTGCATCAAACATATCCAAAACGAAATTGCCGGATACGGTTTTGCAAATCCTCTCATTTTTTTCTATTTGTGTCCTCTTGAATCCCTAAGGCGCGCTTTTGACCGCTTGTCAGCGGAACCCATTTTCCGGGACGGAGACTTCCCAGACGAACGTCTCCGATCGCAATACGCTGAAGCCGTATGATATCCAAACCGCATTGCTCGCACATTTTCCGTATCTGTCTGTTGCGGCCTTCAAACAGCTCCATGCGCAGAACGGTGCTCCCGCCGCCGCGTGACACGACGGATACATGAACAGGACGTATCCGGTAGCCGTCGAGCAGCAGCGGCTGCTGAAGCTCATACAGCGATTCCGGTGAAATTTCCCCCTTGAGTTTTACATGGTAAATTTTGGGAATCTCATGCCTCGGATGCATCATCCTGTTGGCAAATTCCCCGTCGTTTGTCAGCAGCAGCAGGCCTTCTGAATCCATATCCAGCCGACCTACCGGATATACGCGGGCGCCGGTATCCTGTATCAGTTCGCTGATACAGGGCCTTCCGCGCTCATCGTTCAGCGTCGTTACATAACCGCGCGGCTTGTTCAGCATGAGGTAGCATTTGCGGATGCCGTGCTCACTCTGCAATACCTTTCGGCCTCCGTACAGCACGGTATCCCGCGCGGGATTTACTTTCTGGCCGAGCTCCGCCGGGCGGCCGTTTAACAAAACACGGCCTGCTCTGATTTCATCCTCGGCAGCTCTGCGCGACATGAGGCCGCAGTCTGACATCCATTTCTGTATTCTTACAGATTTTTCCTCTTCCATCTTATTTTCACTCCATATACACGGAAAATCTCCGGGCCAAGCCTTTATCCGATGCCAAACAGTCCCAACAGCCATTGCCAGAATCCGCCGCTTTTTTCCGGACATTCGACATTTTCTTCCGCGACAATCGGCGTGGACGCGACCGCTGTGCCCGCCCGGTAAAACACAACCCGTCCGATTTCACACCCTGCCTCAACAGGAGCATACAAAAAGCGATCCATTTCCACCACCGCTTTTACGCTGTCGTCTTTTTTCATCATAACGGCAGAGAGCGGTTCTGGATTGGACGCTGTGACCGTGTCGGTCACGCCGCCCACAACCGGCACCTTCAAGGTATATTCTCCGGCTTCCGCCAGCACTCTCTGCTCACAACAGGAAAAACCGTAATCGAAAAGATTCATGTGATCATTCCAGTCATCCGGCGCGTCAAGCGTGACGCAAATCAGTGTAACGCCGTCGCGCTCTGCGGCCGATACCAGGCATCGCCCGCTCTTCTTGGTAAAGCCGGTTTTTACCCCGATGGCACCTTTATAAAGCTTCAGCAGCTTGTTGTGATTGATAAGCAGCCGCGTACCTTCGCCGTTTCTCAGCGGAATTTCCATTCGGTAAGTCGAGACAATCTCCCTGAAGGTTTCATTTTTCAGTGCATAAGCTGTCAGCTTTGCCAAATCATAGGCGGTAGTTTTGTGATTTTCGTTATCCAAGCCGTGGGGATTGGTAAAGGAGGTATTTTCGAGGCCGAGTTCACGCGCTTTTGCGTTCATCATATCCGCAAAAGCCTCTACGTTTCCGGCCACATCCACTGCAATGGCCGTGGCGGCATCATTGGCGCTCTCAAGCATCAGCGCATATAAGAGCTGTTCAAGCGAGAGGCGTTCTCCTTCGTAGAGATACACCGAGGAACCCTCAATTCCGACCGCCTCTTCCGAGACGATCACTTCTTTAGACATTTCGCCGGCTTCCAGAGCGACGAGAGCCGTCATGATTTTTGTCGTACTGGCCATCGGCCGTATTTCTTCGGAATTTTTCTCATAAACGATGCTGCCGGTTTCCGCCTCCAGAAGCACGGCGCACCGGGCGGAGACGTTCAGAAGCGTTGTATCCACGGCAACAGCTCCGTCCGGATCCTCTCCCGGTATATCGGGACCGGAGGCGGAGACCGCAAAGCATAGAAAAACGGTCAGAGACAAAATCAGAGCACACAGTCGTTTGATGTTCATGGAATTAGCCCGTCCTTTCACACCGGCTGAAATATATTTCGGCCGGTCATTTGTTTGATACAAATGTATGACAAGCTATACCATTTTAGAAGAGGGAAGATACAGGAATTTGAATTTTGAAATAAGCAAAGCAGAGTTCATAGCCGAACGCAGTTTTTTTGCTATGAAAATACAGGAGCTGTGAAAAGCAGGCATGCACAGGTGAAGCCGTGACGGCTCAAGAAGTGAAAAACTCATCTGTTTCCGTTTCGAGTGCCGCCTCTTCCTTTTGTTCTTCATCGGAATCCGAAGCATCCTCTTCTGATTTGTCAGTCTTTTTGGAAAAAATGGCTTTGATTTTTGAAAGAATGTCAGGCGTTTTGTCAAGCAGAGAGTTAATATTTGAACCCAAATCATTCTGGACGTTCATAGGATTGCTGACGCTCAGCATTTCCACGTCGCCGCTCGGCTTGATGATGAGAAATGCGACCGGCACCACAGTCAGTCCGGTTCCGCCTCCGCCGCCAAAGTTCATCTGACCGGCCTTTGCCTCCTTCGCATTTTTGCCGAGATAATCCAGACCGCCGGAAGCAAGGCCGACAGAGACTTTGGAAACAGGCAAAATCGCCGTACCGTTCGGCGTTTGGATCATTTCTCCAATAATGGTATTGGCATCAACGATGCTTTTGATCTCCTCAAGGGACTTTTGGATGATGTCGCTGATTTTGGTTTCCGCCATATTGATTTTCCTTTCTTTCAAGAAATGATGATATGCCGGGACGAAAGAACCTGTAGAAACGCATTCCCTTAAAAATCGGTATGAAATTGTGGGGAAAAGCTTCTCTATCAATTTATTGCTTTCTATTATACACCATAATCGAGAGTCATGCAAGAGGAGAGTTGTTTCTATTTTTTAAGGAGCAGCAAAAAACTATGATAATTTGGCTTTGAAGCGGCGCAGGTCTTGTGGGATACTGCTTTTTATGATACAATAACAGAAAATCTCATGCTGAAAAAGATCGCTGTGATGAAATGTCGGTATTTAAATGTATCAATAAGGAGGAGAAGGCTGTGGCAAAACGTCACCGGAAGAAGGAGCGCATGAATAAAAAACCGCTGGTTGTTACTGTTTCTGCCATTTCCGGCGGTGGAAAAACAGCGGTAGTCAAAGCACTGACAAAAATTTTCAAAAGAGCAGCAGCCTTTTATTTTGACGATTATGAATATACCAGGCAGCCGGAGAGTATCGGATACTGGATCGAAAACGGTGCCGATCCCGATGCGTGGGATTTGACTTTGATTGAAAATGATATAAAACACGCTGTACAGTCAGGGGAATATGACTTATATATTCATTGACTATCCGTTCGGCAAAAGAGCGGGCTATGCGTTAAAGCCGCTCGTCGACATTGCCGCTTTTATTGATACGCCTCCCGATATTGCGCAGGTTAGGAGAGTCTTGAGAGATTACGGTGATGCCAATGCCAAAGACATTATCTGCGTACTGACCGCATACCTCTCCATCCGAAAATATTTTATCTATACCGATGAGAATTTAAAGGACTATGATTTTATTATAGACGGAACGCAGTCTATAAGGGATATAACAGAAGTTATGAAAGAAAAAATCGAAAGCGTATACCGGATAGAAAGACCGATAGATATATTAGCGTGACGAACAATCCGGAATAACAGCAGACACCCGTATGGCCGTGTAAAGCCGACGGGTGTTATACTGTTCAAATGAGACTTTGAATTCATCATACGTTTTAGTTTTTCATTTGCCTCAGAAAAAGTATGACTGCAATTGCACAGGTCACGGCCGCGTATCCGGCTACCCAGAATATATGAGGAAAAATTCCGGCGTAATTGCCGTTTAAAACAGCCTTCTCCAGCTCTACCGCATGAACAAACGGCAGCGCATAAGCAATTCTTTTGAAAGTTCCGCCGACAAGCTCCAGATCAAACCAGACGCCGGAGAGCCATGCTGCCAGATTGGTCAGCAGCGCGCCGCAGATACCGCCCGCCTGCTTGACACTGAGAATACTTCCGCAAAGCAGTCCGAGCGCAATAAAAAACAACGAAACAGGGATAATAAGAATTACGGCATACAGGCTATTGATATTTAAGGGAAGTCCGAGAATAACGGCGGTCAAATAGCAGACGATACTTTGCGCCGCTGCTATCGGCAGCATGGGAAGAATATATCCGAAAATGAATTCCGCAGCCGTAAGCGGCGTGGTATAGAGTCTTTGCAGAATCGCACTTTCTCTGTCTTTTGCTATCAGTGTAGCGGAAAACAGTGTCATAAAGGACAGTCCGAATACAGTGATGCCCGGCGCAAGACTGCCAATCTCAAACAGATCGACGGGGATATTCGCCTGTATAGCACTCAGCAGCAAAAGAAGAACGATCGGAAAACCCAGACCAAAGCACAAATTCAGGGGATCCCGCAGTATTTCCTTCATCGTGCGTCCCGAAAAGGCAAGAAATCTCATTTGGAGTCCTCCTTTACGATACGGATAAAAACTTCCTCGAATCTGTCTGTGCCCGTCCGCTCTTTCATTTCCTCCGTGCTTCCCAAAGCAAGCAGCTTTCCATCCTTCATAATACCGATTCTGTCCGAAAGCATTTCCGCCTCTTCCATATAATGCGTAGTCAGAATAACGGTCGTTTCCCTCTTTAAAGAGCGGATGATATCCCATAAGTCGCTTCGCGCAAGCACGTCAAGCCCCAGAGTCGGCTCGTCAAGAAACAGTATTTCCGGTTCGCTTACGATAGCCATGGCAATGCTGAGCTTTCGCTGCCAGCCGCCGGAAAGTCTTCCTGCTTTTTTGCCCATAATTTTGCTCAAACCGAGACGCTCCGCAAGCGCGGCCGTTCGGCTGCGGCTCTTTTCCCTTGCAAAGCCGTGAACGCTGCACATCAGCTCCAGGTTTTCCTTTACGTTCAGGTTCGGAGCGACAGCGGTTTCCTGCGGAGAGACACCTATAAGCGCTTTAACGGCCGCCGGATTGGAAACAATGCTGCAGCCATTGAGAAAGGCATCACCGCTTGTAGGAGCCGTAAGGCAGGAGAGCATTTTAAGCGCGGTTGTCTTTCCGGCGCCGTTGACGCCGAGCAAGGCAAACAGCTCGCCTTTCTTTATTGTCAAATTTAGGTTGTCAACGGCAGTAACATCCCTGTATTTCTTGGTCAGGCCGACAGTTTTAACAGCATCCATATCAATTTCAATACCTTCGAAAGGCTTCCTTATCTTAAATTTAACTTTTGCAGCCGGATCCCGACTGAGCAAAGATTTGCAGAACCTGCGTGTGAAAAATGATTTCTCTATTGCTTTGCAGGCGTTTTGTATCGATGCTTCAAACCCTCGTATGCGTCGGTCAGCATTGCACTGATTGTATCCCACTCCCAGTCCAAATAGGCGGTTGCAATCATCGTCGCGATGCCGTGTACATAAATCCACATTTCGAGGTGAAACATATAAGCTTTTTCATAGGAAAATCCGGTGCTTTGCTGAATCATTTGAAGAATCTCGCGAAGCTCTGCCTCGTCCGACTCCTTTTTTTCTTTTGAGCGATCCCGCATGAAAAGGAGCTTGAAAAGCTCTTTCTCCTCCTTTGCAAATCGGATATATCCCATACCGCTCGCCTTGTAGGGAGGAAAATTTCCGCTTTTTGTTTCGTCTCTCAGACAGCGCTGATACAGTTTTTCTGCGGCTATTATTACCTCCTGTTGAAGTTCCTCCATATTTCGAAAAAGACTGAAAATCGGTTTTGATGAAGCACCCAGCTTAACGCCTACATCTCTGGCGGTAACAGAACCGATTCCGCTTTCCCGCACAATTTCCAAAGCGGCCTGTACAATTTCTTCCTTGGTGAATTTACATTTCGGCGGCATGATATCCTCCTGTTCTGTTGGAAACGATTGTTGCGCAACATGTATTTCTATTTTACTCTAAAAATAAGGCTTTGTCAACTGTTTTTTTTATCTTTATAATTGGTGAAACAGAACGGCGGATGTCATGGAGGGACTTGGCAGAAGATTGTAAAGCTTCAAAAAATTGATAAAATGTATTTCAAATGACCTATCCGTTTTTATTTTCCTGCACTGTAAGGGTATAAATCATGATTTATAGTATTTTCGGGAAGGAGGGCGAAATATGGATGAAAAAGAGATTCTTCCGTTTGTTGAACCGATTTACCATTTTTGCCTGAGTCGATGCAGCAATCGCTGCGATGCCGAGGACCTGTCAAGTGAAATTCTTTGCCACATTCTCATCGGGATGAAAAAGTATCGTATCAGAACGCCTGAGGCGTGGGTATGGCAAATTGCTCATAACCGTTATGCACGGTGGCTTGACAGAAGAAGCAAGGAACGCAGCATCCTTTCCGGCGCGGAGTTGTCGGACATTGAGGATTCCGATTATTGCCGTGTCGACGAGGGGGCGGTCGAGGCGGAATACGACACCGTGTTTCGTTGCCTGCATTCACTTTCTGCGGAGTATCGCAATATTTTTGTAGACTATTACATCGGGGAAATGCCGGTCAGACAGCTTTCACAAAAATATGCCCTGCCCGAAACCACAATCAAATGGCGGCTCTATGACAGCCGCCGGAAAATCAGAGCTCGGATAGGAGAAGGAAAAATGGATCGGGTTTACAGTAGAATCAATTGGAATACCACGTGCTGTAACGGCAGTATGGATGCGGACAGATATCTGCACACACAGATAGCCCGCGCAATATGCAGAGCCGCATACGAAATGCCGATGACAATTGAGGAACTCAGTCTTGCTGCCGGCATTCCGGCAATGTATATTGAGGATGAACTGCCGAGACTGGAATATGGCGATGCTATACGGAATATTGGCGGAAAATACGCGACCAATTTCATTATTTACAGCCTGCAGAATCAAGCGGAAACGCAACAAGCCAGCCAGCATTTGATACGTGAAATTGCTGATTGCTTTGAAAAGATTCTGAAAGGGAAGATTTCTGAAGAGGCTGCATTTTACGGCGGAAATTTCGGCGTCGGACGGCTTGGCTATATTGTGATACCGTATCTCCTGCGCAGAAAAATCCGGGACTTAAAAGAACGGCTTCATATGAGCAGCGGCAGTTATCCGCCGAGAAAGGACGGCGGATATGGCTGGTTTATTGTCGAGGAGACTGCAGATGAAAACGAAAGCTGTGCCGAATATATGGCAGGCTGCAACGTGGCGGGAGATGACAGCGGAAGCAGAAACACCGACGGCGGCCATATTTATTACTATTGGTGCTCAAAGTATTTTGAAAACAATATCTATCACGGAGGCGGTACAAGATGGCTTATGGCGAAAGGAATTGTGCGGAAATGCGAAAGCGGAACGGTTCCGGAAGGTCTGCTCAGTGAGGATGACATTGTAAGATTGCTTCGGGTGAATTTGCTTGTCAAGGACAGCGGCAGATACAAACTGAATTTCCCGTGCTTTACACAAGAAGAATTTTCAGCCTTTACAGCCGCATACGAGATTCAGGGAGAAAATATGGATAAAATGATTTCCGAGTGGATTGTGTCCGCAAAAAGGAGTTTTGAAAGATTTGTTCCGAAGCGCTTGCATGACCAGATCAATCAATGGATTTCCGTATATGCAGGTCGGCTCACGGGATACACTGTTGAGGAGCTTATCCGCAGGGGCGTTCTCGAAAAACCGTGTGTTGAAATTCCGCTGACAAACGGCGTGTTCTATGTTGAAGGAGATTATATAAATCCTTAAAAAGGAAATTCTCTCTTATGAAATGAATTCCTGTCCTGACGGCATAAATTACGCGGGAGCCGGTTGTCTAAAGGCAGTGCCGAAAGTTTCTTTTGGCACGGCCTTGCTTTGCTGTTACCTGTTCAGCAAAAATACAGTACATGCAGGAAAGGGTTTTATTTCCGTTTGGACTTTTGTATATTTTTTTGCGCAAGGGAATTGCATTTTTTTGTCGATTGTGCTATACTATTCTATATGGAAAATTCCCTGTGGAGGAACTTTCAAATCAAAACAGAAACGAGGAGAACTTATGCGAGACAAGAATGTTTATGAATTAGCGGTTAAAAAGAAAGTGGAGGGAACTTTCAAATGGGTCCGCGCAGCAGTCATAGCGGGATATGTCCTGCTGACACTTGCCATCATTATAGTTGCAAACATTACAAAGATCGGGGCTATTTTTATCGTTATCGTTCCGATGATACTGCTTTTCATCGTCATACCTGCTACTTGGCGTTTCGTCGACATTGAATATTACTACCGTATCGGGTTGGATAACAATACCAATAAGAAGCTGACGATGGATTATGTTCAGAAGGTGACTTTCTGGGTAGAGCGTGTTCAGGGCAAAAAAAATCGTGTAGCGCAGTCGGGAAAACGTGCTGCGGATATCAGCCGTACAGTGGTTTATACAGACGTTCCGGTAAGTGATTTAGAGCTTGTAGCACCGTATAAGGAGGATTACAAAAAGCAGCTTGATGAGGATAAAAGCATAAAGCATCGGTATTGGGCTCTTCCCTCGCTTCAATCGCCCAATGCGTACTATGCCGTCTACAAAAACGGTAAGGACGAAAAATGTGCCGTTATATTCGAAGGAACCAATGAAGCGATTAAAATGCTGAGTACCTATAACAAGGAAAAAGTTGTGGTAACCGAGCTTTCTTATTAATAATTCCGCGGTGAAATACATATGATGTACCATTCACGTGCGCCGCTTGACGGAGCATTTTCCGATAACGGTGAAAGGTACGGTCAATGTATGGCAATGAAAGCTGTAAAAATTTTATGCAAAGGGATTCTGTTAATAGTCTGTGCAATGTGGCTTTTTGGATGTACTCCCTCTGGGGAACCGTCCTCCTCCGCACTTCTCGGCTATCGGCAGAATCCCTTTTCCTGCGACATAACAGTTTCAACAGGGAACCGAAAGCCGCAGAAATATCATATGATTCATACTGATGAAGACAGTTTTTCGCTCCGCAATCCGTCCTATGACGAATCCTATACAGTTACAACATCGAATGGGACGGAGGCAGTGTTAGCTGTCGGTGAAATGAAAATTCCTCTGCGGCTGCACACATCTGGCGGAATCGGACTGCTTCGCAATCTGCTGTTTGACTTCGGTGAGTCAGAGGGCGATCTTGACGTTGAAGTAAAGGAGGAGAACGGAACCTCTTATTATTTGCTGCGGGATGGTGCGGCTGAATTCTTATTTGACATGGAGACCTGCCTTCCCAAGAAAATTACATATAACAGCGAGCAGGAAACGACGATAATTTTGATGGAAAATCTGTCGTTTTTGCCATAAATCAGCGTTGAATCAGGTATACTGTACTCAGCAAAAATTTATTCCTGCATTCTGCTGTAGAATGGCAATAGATGCCCCGTCATGAGAAATGGCGGGGCATCTTTGGATTATGAGGCCTTTTGAGCAGAGACTGACTGACGACACCGCTGCGGCAGAGCGTTGAAAAGCGGTCGGCGGAACCGGAGGAAGCTGTTTTCAGCAGGTTGTGTAGAAAATCGGTTTCCAGTACAATACATTTGTGTTATGGACAAAAGAAAAGTATGTTTTTCAAAAAGCGGCACGCTGCAGAAGGAATTTCGGCGAAAGGGAGGAAGCTTTCAAGACACGAAAGCAAACATATACATGAAACGGATAGCTGTTATAGCAGCCAAGCGAAGCCCGAACGGAAAAGTTCCCGGAGAGATGAATGCGGTCGGTGAAACTGATTTGCTGGCACAGGTTTTCTCCTCTGTTTCGGCGGGATATCAGAATATAATTACTGAGGCGATTGCAGGCTCGGCTTTTCCGATAGAGCGAGACAATCTTTGCAGAAAGGCAACGCTTATGGCAGGGCTTCCCGTATCCATCCCGGCAAGCACGGTAAGCAAAACCTGTGCATCATCCGATCAGGCACTGCTCATGGGCTGCCGATCTGTTTGGGGCGGCGGTCAGGGGGCATATCTGGTTGGCGGGTGCGAAAACATCGGACAAAATTCCTATACGCTTCATTTTTTGAAGAGAAACATAAAAGCCGCATGGAAAGGAAATTTGCCGGAGTTTGATACGGCTTGTGACGGGTTTCAGGAAAACGATATGTCGATCATTGCTGAAATTTTAGCGAGGAAACATGGCATAACACGAGATGAACAGGACAGCTTTACGCTAAATAGCTGGAAGCGCGCACAGGAGGCTTGTGCAAAAGGCAAGTTTCATAATGAAATTCTCCCGATAAAGGAGCCTTATCTGGCGATCGACGAATGGCTGAGAGAGGAACGAACAGATACCATGCTGGGGGAGGCAAAGCCGATGTTTATCCGAGGAGGAACGGTCACACAGTACAATGCAGCGGCTATGTGCAGTTGTGCGGCGGCCATGCTGATAATGGAGGAGGCGGAGGCAAGCAGTTTACAGATTAGGCCGCTGGGATATATTTTGGACGGCGTGTCTACAGCGGTTCCGCCGGAGCGTACGGGTTACGCCATGGAGGATTGCGTCGGAAAGCTGCTGAAACGAAATCGTTTGAAAACAGACGATATCTCTTTGTATGAAATCAACGAATCCTTTGCTGCGCAGGCGCTCAGTACCATACGGCAGTTGGGGATTCCGAAAGAAAAGGTCAACGTCAACGGGGGAAATCTGGCCTTGGGATATCCTATAGGGGCTACGGGAATGCGGATGAGCATCACGCTTCTCTACGAAATGCGGCGCCGGGAATGCCCTTACGGCGTCAGCGTCATGTGTGCCGGCGGAAATATGGCTAATGCTTTTTTATATCAAGTTTAAAAGCTATTTAGTAAGAAAATACGCATCCTCCGGTTTCTTTTCCAGCGTTGGTTCAATGAATTCTGCTGTGCCTAAAAAGCTCTTTTGTCCGTCTGATTTAAGAAAACTGATATGATATTTTCTTAAAATCAGATGGATTTTACTTTTTAGTTATAATTATCGTACTATTTATTGCCGGTCTGTATTTCAGTTTCCATACGACAAGCAGGCAGAGGTGTCAGCAACTCTGAGAATGGGCAATGAAGTGGAATTCACTCGTATGTTGAGGTTACCGAATTGCCCAGTTGGTTTTTTGACGGAAACTTATAAAACCCCGAGAATCTGATCAATTCGTCAGTAACAAGCCGATAATTTAAGCTGAACCTATTGAAAATCAGGTGCCATTGCGATATAATATACAATATTGATTGGCTCTTTTCCTCGATTTCTATATAATAAAGAGTTAAAAATGAAAAAAAGGGAAACGATACGGCGAGGTCATTTGAAAGCTGCAAGAGCAGGCGGGCGCCTCGTACAGCCTAAAGCATTTCGGCTGAAGAATACGCCGGCCTTCAAGGTTCACAAGAAGCATGATGCCAAAGGAAATGAAGCAATTTTTGCAAAATGTGCGGTAACCATTATCCAAACACCGCAAATCATTGAAATCAAAGGAGATTTGAATAGATGAAATTAGGTATCGTCGGATTGCCAAATGTAGGCAAATCCACATTGTTTAACGCTTTGACAAACGCTGGAGCTGCTTCCGCAAATTATCCGTTTTGCACGATTGAACCGAATGTAGGTGTCGTAACAGTTCCGGACGAACGTCTGAATGCGCTCGCTGCTTTACATCGGCCGGAAAAAATCACGCCGGCTGTTATAGAATTTGTCGATATTGCAGGGCTTGTGAAGGGTGCGTCACAGGGAGAGGGACTTGGAAACAAGTTTCTTTCTCATATCCGTGAGGTCGATGCAATCATTCACGTCGTCCGGTGCTTTGCGGACAGCAACATCATACATGTGTCGGGGGGAATCGATCCGGTAAGCGATGCGGAGACCATCAACACCGAGTTGATGCTGTCGGATTTGGAGCTGGTGGAGAGACGTTTGGAGCGAGTAAAGAAGCAGCTTAAGGGAGACAAAAGCCTTGAGTCTGAGATGGAAGTGCTTCAGCGCGTGTTTAACGCGCTTTCCGAGGGCGAATCGGTCCGCGGAATGGAGTTTGATGAAACAGAGCGGCAGCTTGTTTCCGCACTGCCACTGCTCAGCATGAAGCCAGTTATATATGCGGCGAACATCAGCGAGGATGATGTGGGGGGCGATCTGACGGAAAATCCCTATTATGAGAGCTTACGAAGTTTTGCCGATAAGGAACGGGCGGAAATTCTTCCTGTGTGCGCGGCTATCGAGGCCGAGATTGCAGAGCTTGCAGATGAGGAAAAAAGTGAATTTCTGAAAGAACTCGGCATCCGCGAGAGCGGACTGGATCAGTTAATTCGCAAGAGCTATGCGCTCCTTGGACTGATCAGCTTTCTGACAGCGGGACAGCCGGAGGTACGCGCATGGACAATCAGGAAGGGTACCAAAGCGCCGCAGGCTGCGGGTAAAATACACTCAGATATTGAGCGGGGCTTTATACGTGCAGAGGTGATCGCCTTCGACGATCTTATGCGTGCTGGAAATATGAGCGCGGCTAAAGACAAGGGACTGGTTCGCAGCGAGGGCAAGGATTATGTTATGCAGGACGGCGACATTGTCTTGTTCCGTTTCAATGTGTAAATTGATTTGCCGGAACGGTGCGGCAGCGGCCGGTAAAAATGAAAAACAATGATTTGAACAGGATATGTCTTCAGTCGTTTTGGTAAGAGGCCTCTCTTTGTTTATCGGCAGGAGTACGATTTCTATTGATGACAGAACAGCAAAACTGTATGTTTGGCAAGGGAAGGCGGTGCAGAACTGCGCCAATACATAAAAATATTGTTTGTCGAATTTCTAACAAATATTTGTAGAATCGATAAAACATATTAACATAATAAAAGGAGGCAGAGCTGTATGATTGAAATACCAGAGGCTATGGTTCTTGCAGAGCAGTTACAAAAAACGTTGACGGGAAAAACCATTCACAGCCTGACAGCGAACGCGAATCCGCACGGGTTCGCTTGGTTTGAGGGCGATCCGGCATCGTATCCTGATAAGTTTATCGGTAAGTCTGTGACGGGCGCTTATGCGTACGGAGGTAAACTGCATCTTTCACTGACCGACGACTGCGGATTTATGTTTTGTGACGGCATTTCCCTCCGGTATATTACAAACGAAAAGAAGCTTCCCAAAAAGCACCAGCTTTTTTTCAATTTTGGCGACGGAACGTATCTGACCTGCAGCGTCTGTATGTATGGATGCCTGTTTGGGCACGAAGGAGAACTTCGGAACAACTATGATGTATTGGCGAGAAATGCGCCGTCAGTACTTTCCGATGCATTCAGTCTTGAACACCTGATGGATCTGAGTAAAAATGTGAAGCAGGAAAAGACGTCGGTGAAAGCTCTGCTGGCCACCGCTCAGCGTATTCCTGGGTTCGGAAACGGTGTTCTGCAGGATGTTCTGTTTTTATCCGGTCTGCATCCCAAACGCAAAGTGGAAACGCTGGAAAGGCAGGACTACGAAAATCTGCTGTACAACATGAAAAGAACGCTTGCACAGATGACAGAGCTGGGCGGCAGAGATGTGGAAACCGATATATTCGGTGAAAAGGGACGGTATAAAACGCTGATGAGCAGAAATACATATCGGGCACCATGTCCGAAGTGCGGCGGCGTCGTTGTGAAGGAAGCGTATCTCGGCGGAAGCGTGTATTACTGCCCGACCTGTCAAAAGCTGTAAAGACAAGGTAAAGAACGGGGAATGTCCGGATACGGCAGACGGAAAATACTGTGCGGTGCTTCTTGACTTTGCCTGAAATAATTGATATACTGAGTGTACAGCAGTACATAAATTAGGAAAGGTATTGTTGTGTGGGGGTGAAGATGTGTTAACCGAATATATGCCATATATATGGCTGGCAGTTGCAGTGCTGAGCGTATTTGTCGAAGGGATGACAATGGGACTTGTGTCTATTTGGTTTGTGCCTGCCGGACTTGCGGCAATGGTTCTTGCCCTGTGCGGGGTTCCTCTGTGGATACAGACCACCGTTTTCTTTGCCGGTTCTATTTGTCTGATTTTTCTGTCGCGTACCCTGTTCCGAAAATACCTGAAGCCGAAACAAGTGCCGACAAATGCTGACAGAATCGTGGGGCAGGAAGGCATTGTAACGGAAGCGATTGACAATATAGCGGCGGTCGGACAAGTGAAAGTGGAGGGGCAGATTTGGACAGCGAGAAGCGCAGAGCCTGAGGAAAAAATTTCGGAGGGCAGTATTGTTGAAATTGTCAGGATAGAGGGCGTGAAACTGATTGTACGGCGTTGAAAGCCGAAACCGGGAGAAAACAGACGGAACAAGAGGGGGAGAAGGGTGCATCGTGAAATATGCGGTGCGGAATGCGGGAAATCCAGACTGTGCAATTCCTGCAGTGAGAAAAAAGACACAGGAGAGCCTATGAAAGCTTTCTGTTTCGACGAAAAAGCAGTCGGAGATTCGGATGAAACTTATCTCTATGAACTCAAGGCATCTTTGATGACGCCGAGTGAGCTTGAGTATTTTCAAATGCATCCAATCCGTTTTGCCGGAGGGCTATATTCTGCAGGCACAGGCGAATCTTGCCTCATTTATTAATAGAACCGACGGAGCACATTTCCGGAATGAATTGTACAGAAATGTTGATTTTCTCATTACTGATTTGTCGTATAAGCCCCGTCTTGTGCTTGAAATTAATGATCGGACACATTTGACATCAGCCAGACGTGAACGGGATGAAAAAGTAAAGCACATTTGTGAGGAGGCTGGCATTCCCATTATCCGTTTGTGGACATCCTACGGCGTGAACCGGGAGTATATTCAGAAACGGATTGCCGAAGAACTTTCCTCCCTGCCGGTAAAACGAATTCACCATTTTACGGAAACAAAATCCGTAAAAGGCGGAACGGTTGTTCGTCCGGCGGAGCAGCGAGAGGAAAAGAAAAAAGGATGTTATATTGCGACCTGCGTATACGGTTCCTACGACAGTCCAAAGGTACGGATACTCAGAGAATATCGTGATACGATGCTTGCTGTACATTGGTGGGGACGTGCTTTTATTAAAATGTATTATACGGTTAGTCCTGTTTTGGTAAAGTATTTCGGCGAAAGAAAGTTTTTTCTGTCATTTTGGAGAAAACGGCTGAATTCCATTGTTCTGAAGCTTCAAAAGAACGGAATGGACGGTGACTCCTGCACGGACTTGGATTAGCGAGAATCCGGCTGAAAACAAACGTATGTTGCGTTCTATAATGAACGATTGTGTCGTAAACTTTTATGAAATGTTTTGAACTATAATTTTGAAAAACAGGGGGAAAGAACTATGCCATATCTTCTCATCATTCTCGCGGTTGTGGTTATTGTCATCATCGCAAACATCAAAATTGTGCCTCAGGCGCACGCCTATGTGGTCGAACGGCTGGGGGCATATTACAAGACATGGGGAACAGGCTTGCATTTTAAGGTGCCGTTTATCGATAAAATTGCAAAAAAGATATCTCTCATGGAGCATGTCGCGGATTTTCCTCCGCAGCCGGTTATTACAAAGGATAATGTAAGAATGCAGATCGATACCGTTGTATTTTACCAGATCACTGACTGCAAGCTGTTTGCTTACGGTGTGCAGAATCCTATGAGCGCAATTGAAAATCTGACGGCGACGACGCTCCGCAACATTATCGGCGAATTGGAGCTTGACAATACGCTCACCTCCCGAGATATCATCAATACGAAAATGCGCGCCATTCTGGACGAGGCCACTGATCCGTGGGGGATTAAGGTCACGCGCGTGGAACTGAAAAATATAATGCCGCCGAAGGAAATCCAAGACGCTATGGAAAAGCAGATGAAGGCGGAAAGAGAACGCCGCGAATCCATCCTTAAAGCCGAGGGCGAAAAAAATTCTGCGATTCTGGTGGCGGAGGGCCGCAAACAATCGGCCATTTTGGATGCGGAAGCATCGAAGCAGGCTGCCATTCTCAGAGCGGAGGCCGAAAAGGAAGCGATGATTCGCCGGGCCGAAGGCGAGGCAGAGGCTATTCTGCAGGTGCAGGAGGCAACTGCAGAGGGTATCCGAAAAATCAACGAGTCAAACCCCACTGAGGCGGTTATCGCTCTGAAGAGTTTGGAGGCCTTTGCGGCTGCGGCTGACGGTAAGGCTACAAAAATTATCATTCCGAGCAATGTGCAGGCTATGGCAGGTTTGGCAGCGACTATGAAGGAACTGATTGTCGATGACCGGAAGAACTGATGCGGCTGCCGGACACTGTTTTGCAGCAGGCGCTGCGATGTTAAAATCCTTTGAGCAATTTTAAAATGCCTTATTGGAGCAGTGGATGCGAAAAAGCACAAAACAACAATAAGATAAATTGAAAATATTTTGCAAAAAAGCAAGATGTCCTAAAGGAAGAATACCAAAACAACCGAATAGGAACAGAAAAGATGAATTCGTTTCAATACGAGCAGTCATAAAGACAATTTATAAACCGAGGTTCAAGGCAAACTGAATACGAAGAAGATAGGTGCATCTTAAGTATAATGCTTAAGATGCATCTCTTTTTATATCATTTGCTTGCATAATGCTATAGCGTATGATATAATATAAAAAATTGTATATAGAGGTGGTTTGCATGGATTTGAGTGAGGCAATTAAACAAGTACGGTTGCGGATGGGAATGTCCCAGGAGGGACTTGCTCGGGAGCTTCATGTTGGTTTTACCTCGGTGAACAGATGGGAAAATGGACATTCAAAACCGAACCAGATTGCTCGTCATGCTTTAATCAAGCTTTGCAGAGATAACAATATAGATTCTGACTTAATTATGTTAATTGAAAAAATTAAATAGGATGATAGACAACCGCTATTCAACAGGT
>CAKTAA010000043.1 GCA_934526185.1 uncultured Eubacteriales bacterium
GTGTGTGCTGGTAGAAGTCAAGGCCAATACCGGCAATACCAAAAGCACAAAAACCATCCTGCGGCATCCGGAAAAATATCATGTGCAGCAGGCTATTAAACTGGGCAACTATAATGTAGGTCGAAACGAACAAATTCTGACTCTGCCGCTTTATATGGCGTTCCTGCTGAGAAGTCTTTGAATGGAACCGCCGTCCTTTCTGTCTCCATTGTCCCATAGGCATCCATTGACAGCCGCAAAAAATGCATCATCCCTTTCAAGCACGGTGCATTGTATCCGCAAGCGGCAGATTTGCAAAAAAGAAAAGCCTTTCGTGAAAGCAAAAAAGCGAAAGGCTTTATTTTTTTGAGTTTTTATTGAACTGCTAAACTCCAAACCTCATCTCATTAATCAGTAGAGAAATCGGAATCAAATAATCTCTCAATAAATATATTCGGATTGTCAAGAAAATTTTTTGTCAGTTTATACTGTTCAGTTTCAGCATATTCTATTCTTTCAATTCCAGAGTCCAAATTATAAATCTGCGCGTCAGGATATGCAAGTAATATCGGAGAATGCGTTGCAATTATAAACTGAGAATTATTTTTCACCAAATTATTTATTTCAATAAGCAATGTTAATTGACGCATGGGTGATAATGCAGCTTCCGGCTCATCAAGAATATAAAAACCATTTCCACGAAATCGATTTTGAACCAATGATAGAAAACTCTCACCGTGTGATTGATTATGTAATGATTTTCCTCCATAATTATCTATATTTATTCGAAGATCATCAATGTTCGTTGCTGCATTATAAAACGATTCAGCCCTCAAAAAAAAACCATCACTCTCGTAAGCAATTCTACTAAGCTGAAGTTCATCATGCAACATCGAAGTGGTATTTTTTGTGCTAAAATTAAAATTTTTAGATCCACCTTCTGCGTTATATCCCATTGCAACAGCAATAGCTTCTATCAAGGTTGATTTGCCGCTGCCGTTCTCTCCTACAAAAAAAGTAACGGGCGTATTAAAAGAAATCGCCTTTCCTGAATTTAAGTCCCTATAAAAGGGTAAGCGGCACCAATAGTTTTCGCTAGGATTTTTGTTAATCAATCTTATATCCCGCAGATATATCTTATTTGCCGTCATCTTCATACCTCTTTGCTTGATTCATAAACATAGTGTAATACATTCCATGCCTTTTCATTAATTCATCGTGAGTTCCGCTCTCAACTATCCTTATATTATCCCAAGTGAAATTTTTAATTCCAATATGCGTAAAACAGATTCATCAATTCGTTCCTCTGTAATTTCTCCATGCTTGACTGCTTCAAGCACGGCTGGAATTTGCACCTCGAAGTCTGTGCAGCATAGCAGATCATTTCCTGCCTTCACAGCCTGAACGGCAATTTCTGTGTCCTCCGCGAAATCGCGTGCGCCGTCCATAGCTAAATCATCCGTAATAATAACTCCGGTGAATCCTAACTCTTCCCGCAGGATTTTATGCACCTGCGGGGACAGCGAAGCAGGAGTTTGTCCATCCATGCAGGAAACTATATTATGAGAAACTAACACTATATTGGCTCCAGAATCAATTCCTGCCTGAAATGGCAGAAAATCTGAATTCAAAAATGTTTCATAAGAACGATGATCATAAGCAATCCCGGTATGTGTATCCGCATTATTTCCGTAACCTGGGAAATGCTTTAGGACGCTCCCCATGCCTTCTTGAGCCATGGTTTGCACAACCAGCTGTACATAAACGGCAGTTTGCTGCGCATCCTGTCCAAAGCTTCGGTCATAAATAAAATCTTCTGGATTTTGTGAAACATCACAGACTGGGGCAAAGTTTAAATTAATTCCCAAACTATGCAATAATTCACATTTTTCCCGGGTGTCACTTTGAATCAAATCGAACCCGCCTGCAGCATAGAGGTCTTGAGGGGACCAGAAGGGCGCGGCCCGTAAATTGGGGTTTGTGCTGACACGGTTGACGGTGCCGCCTTCTTCATCCACTCCGATAAACAGGGGGATTTTTGCCGCGCTTTGGTAGCTTTGAATATTCTGGATAACTTCATCTCTGGTTTTTCCAGAAAAGTCCCGTCCAAAAAGAATATAACCTCCAAGATGATATTCCTCTGCCTTCTGGGCGCCATTTATTTCAGGGCAGCGCGCAATAAACATCTGTCCTACTTTTTCATCCAATGTCATTGCATTTAAAATTTCTTGCGCTTTCTGTACTGCCGCAGCAGGCGGCGGGGTTGGCTCTATGTTTTCTGATGTTTCACCAGTTGTTTCCGAATTTTCTATATTCGAATCGGCATCCGTCACTGTAATGGAAAGTAATTCTACCTCTTGTACAGATACATTCGAGTCCAATTTCCCATAATATGAAACTGTCACTGGATTCCCTGTCATTATTCCAGTCTTACCAGCTGAAATATTTACACCGTCCGTTTCAAAATAATACTCACGATTATCCTCACCTAGAACAGTCAGAGTATTCCTTGTCGCATCTTTTACAGTCCCTCGAAGCTCCTGCGCAGGCTCGGTTAAACCTGGATTTTCAATCGTTTCCATTGGCGTCCCGGCGGAGCTTTCCGGCAAAATATTTTCTGCTTCATGGAAACTGAATATCACAGCGCCTGCACATACAAGAAGCAAGAGTATCATACATAAAATAAATATTTTATTCTTTTTTCTTTGCTTTACCCTGCTCATATAATTCTCCTGATTGTTTACGAATGAATTGCGCTCTGCTGTCCCCCGAGTCCGGGAAAACGCAATTTTGAACAGGAGGAAGAAAGCGGCTCTTTTCAGCTTCTGTTTTCCAGAATTGCAATATATTTTTCCAGCTCTTCCTCTTCATAGTCGGCAAGCAGGCCGGCAAGCGCCTCCGGCGTGCCCGTTTCCGCATAACGGTCAAAGCAGTCATAGTAGCGCCGTCGATCTGTGAATTTAATATCGACTGGAAGCAGTCCGGCGCGGATCAACTCCAAATTTAAAAGCAGTCTGCCCGTCCTGCCGTTTCCGTCGATAAACGGATGGATCGCCTCAAAGCGAAGGTGAAACTCCGCTGCCGCTTCGACGATATGTTTTTCTTTTTTAAAAGCTTCATAATCCTGAAGCAGCCGTTCCATCTTCGCGGGAACCAGATAGGGCGGAGGCGGCGCGTGCAGAGCGCCGGATATTTTAACGGGGACGCTGCGGTAAACGCCTTTATGCTCGGCGTCCGCAATCAATACCAGTGAATGGATTTCCCGGACCGTCCGTTCCGTAAGAGCGCCGTCCGCCTCGGAAAGACGCAGGACGTATTCGAACGCGTCCCTATGCCCAATGGCCTCCAGATGTTCTCCAATCGGCTTTTCCGCAATTGTCAGTCCTTCCTCGAGAATCAGCGCCGTTTCGCGCAGCGTCAAAGTATTGCCCTCGATCGCATTCGAGTTATACGTATTTTCAATCATAAATTCCCGGCGAAGACGGGCCAGCTCTGTCCTGCTGAGGGGGCGCAGGGCGCCAAGACGCGCCGCCAGCAGATCCAGCCTTGCAAAATCCATTTCTGCACCCCCTCAAACCTGTCGATCCGTCTTTATATCTGCTTCATCCAGGACAATCTTCTGTTCCTCGTCGATGACAAAAGCCAGATTGCAGTCTAAAAACGCCGCAATCCGAATCAGATCCGATGCGGAAAAACTGTCTCTGTAAAATTTATTGCTCAGCGCCTGCGTGCTGATTCCCAGGTATCTGGCAAGATCCCCATTTTCTTTCCCTCTGAGCTTCAGCAGCGCTTTAACCTTACTGGAAATAGCCATACGATTTCCTTCCTTTCACAATCTTTATATATATCGTTTTTGATGAAATAAGTCAATAAACAAATGATAAAAATAATCAAAAAAGCAATTTACTGCATAATCTCAATCGTATATATTATAATCAGAATCGAGAAATATATAATCCTAACAGAAAAAAATTAATGATTTCGTCAAAAAAGCCGTGCATCTCAAATCCTGACTCTGTGCAATGGGAGTACTTTCTTTTTCAGATTCGACCTCAGAAGACTTGCGCAGCCCTCAACCGCAAAACGCCGGACAGCCGGAGGGATAAGGCGTCCCACATGCCAATGTCATCGGCCTGGCCAGAAAGACTTCGACATCCGAGAATTTTTCCTCCGGCTCGAACGGGATTTGCAAGAGCGGGGCTCCTGAAAAAAAATGCTCCGCAAGAAAGCTTGCGGAGCCGGTTTGAGCGGCGCTCTATGCGGGGCCGAATGTGACGGATACCACTACGTTTACAGAAGGCATAATAAAGTTATATACATAATCGCCTCCGTTGTTCTGGACGGCGACCGGCGTGCCGCCTACGTCGATTGCCGTCACCTTATAGCCTGTATCCGGCGTGGTTTGGAAAAATACCGTCCGTCCTGCTTCGAGGCCGACTCTTTTAACGTTATTGCCGAAGTGAACCGTTCCCTGCCCTCTGGCCGCCGCCGTTACGTAAAGCGGAGTCGGTTCCGGAGTATTCGGGGCAAACGTCGCGACCACCTCCACGTCGCCGTACGGCATGTAAAACTGATAAACCGCATCGCCTCCGTTGTTTTTTACCTCATAATACGTTCCGCCTACGCAGACGGATTCTACATGATGATAAGCGCCGGGCGTCGTCTGAAAATTGACATAGGTCCCCTGCCCCACCGTTGTATATTTCAGACCATTTCCAAAGTGAACGGTGCCTTCTCCGACCGAGGTGGCCATCAGCTTATATTGCTGCGTCTGAGGGGGCGTGCCCGCGGCAGACACAAGGCAGAACCAGTCGATCACGGTCAGGCTGTTGCTTTGAAGCTGCGCGGCAGTCAGCCAGGTGCCGCTTGCCGTCGTATTCCGCTCCGGCTTAGCTGCGGAGTCGTAAACCAGATACGTTCCGTTTGCGGAATTATACGCATTGATTGCCATAAAATGATTGGGGACATGAACAATGACGGCTCCCCCGCTCTGCAGATGCGGGATGATCTTGCTGTCATAAATGGTTCCATCCTGCAGCCCGGAAATCGAAAAGCCGTACGTATTGCCAAAGGCCGCCGTAATGTTTTCGTAGAACGGCCAGCGCATCGTACCCTGTCCGTACGTTCCATTAAAATGATTATTCTCATACGCCCACTGTGCGATTGCCTGCGGCTGTATGAAATTTCCGGTCACATAATTGACCGCGTTGACTGTCGCAAGAATCCCGCAGCCGGAAGCCGAAAGATTCCATTCCCCATATACTGCGCTTCCCCACCGGGGATCGCTTTGCTGATAGCACTCCGCGGATGCGGAGGAGTCAATCCCGCCGAACCCGACGGCGACGATCAGCGCCAATACCAATGCAAAGCATTTTTTCTCATCTTCTTTCTCCTTTCGAATCATAAACATATATATTTGTTTATATTTCGTAAAATTATGGCTATTTTATATCATAATATTTTAAATTATTCAACTATCATTTTTTGTTCGCACTCTTTTTTATAAAGAAAAATGCAAAACGGCCTGTCATGGTATATAATGATCCACCAAGGAGGGAAACGGCTTGTTTACGGAAGAAACAAAAAACAGCGCAAAAGCGGTCGTGCAGGTCTCCGACGCGGCCTCTGTCGCTTATTTATTGGACGGCTGGGAGGAAACGATGCTTTGGTCTTATCTTCAGGGATATATGGGGAGGGCCTATGCAGTGGGCATGCCCCCCAGATCCGCGCAGGTCCTCGTCGGAAGCTTTTGTTTTTTCTCCGGGCAGCCGGAGGAAGCGCTGGTGCGAAATATTCCGCCGGATTTTCAAGAAGAGTGTCTTCTCATGGTTCCGCGGCAGAGCGCCTGGCAGCCGCTGATCGAGGCCGTTTACGCAGAGCGCGCTTCGCGCATACAGCGATATGCAATCAAAAAAGAGCCGTGGATTTTCGATCGGGAAAAATTAAACAATTATGCCGAAAGCATTCCGGAGGGATACCGGCTGGCGCCAATTGACGAAAAAATCTATTTTGAAACGAAAAAAGCGGAATGGTCCCACGATCTGACATCGCAGTTTTCCAGTTATGAGCAATACCGAAAATATGGTCTTGGCATCGCCGCGCTCTGCGGCAGAGAGCTGGTCGCCGGCGCTTCTTCCTATACCGTATATGACGGAGGGATTGAAATCCAGATTGACACGCAGCTGAAGCACCGCAGGAAAGGACTGGCCGCGGCATGCGGCGCGAAACTGATTCTTGAATGTCTGGAGCGGGGACTTTATCCCAGCTGGGATGCCCACGACCGGCGATCCGCCGCGCTGGCGGAAAAGCTCGGTTATCATGTGAGCCACAGCTATATCACCTATTGCGTCAGTTTTCCGAAGGCTCCAGCTCAACCATAAATCAGCTCCGTTTTGTATAACCGGTCTGAGCATGTAATACTCTATAAGCCTGCCGTTAATTCTTTTTCTGTGACGTCCGCCTTCTGATCCGTTTTATTCGTCTGTTTCTTCTTCCGGCCGCGGCCTTTGAATGTATTCGATATACGCATAATCCGAGCAGCGCTCCGACGTTTCGCACATAAATGCATACGCCTTTTCATGCAGATATTTCTGCGCTTCCTTGACGGACATCGAAGCGTCGGCGTAGAACGGTTCGCTGACATAGATCGTGCGCCTCGGATGTTTTACCCATTTCAGCAGACCTTTGTTTTTCTGATATGTTACACAGACAGATACGACGGGCTTTCCCCACATTGCGGGATACCGGAAGGACGTGCTCTTATAGGGGCGGATAAAATTGCAGTACGGCCAGATATGGGCTTCCGGAAAAATCCCGACGCAGTAGCCCGCATCCGCTCTTTGGCGAACGGCCTGCATAAATTTGTTCATGGCAGGAACAGAGGCAGTCGGAATCGGAATCGCGCCGAGCATTTGCACCAATCCCCTTATTTTTTTGATGGAAACGGCGTCAGGGGCCGTAATGACAAACGCCCGCTTAGGAAACGAAATCAGCGCCGGAATAAAGGCATCTGTAAAATGCGTATGATTGATATACATAAAATACCCGGTCTTGCGCAGTTTTCTTAATACACGCTGGTTTCTTACCCGATAGCCTCCGATAAATAATGAATAGAAAAATACAATCGGTATTGCAATGATATAGTACAGAAACCATGCGCCCAGTCTCCAGAGCCAAAACCTGGGCAAAAACGGAAATTCCTTATCAATCTCCTGCGTATTGATATTCGTTCCGGCGAAATCGTCATTTAACGGGTCATCATAATATACGATTTTCTTTTTGCGTTTCATAAAGGGATAAACCGCCACATCAAATTTAAAACCAAAGCTTTAAAGCGGGGTGATCATATCATATTTGAGAACTTTCTGTCAACGAGGAGGCATGGCGGCCACGTTTTTACTAGGGCGACGGCGTTTAGTAAAAATGGCCCGGCAGGTCCTCGGCAATTGGGAAAAACCACTTTATCTGTCAAATATTTCCATTTGGTTGTTCCCTCTCATTTTATTTTTACTTGCCTCCACCTAGAGAGTAAAAATCTCTTTCCCACAAAAATCTGGTCGTAAATTCCCAATAAAATGGAAACCGCGAGCCGTGAGGCCCGCGGTTTTCTTATCCCACAATCTCCTGGATCTGAGAAAGCTTATTCTCAGCAATATTTTTGAGAAGAAAGCGTTCCATTTCGTTGCCGTTTAAAAAGGCAAGCGTGGATGCGTCGCACTGTCCGGACTGAGGAAGACCGGCCTGCGATTGAATGTTTTTCAATGTTTGAACCATTGCAGGGCCAAAGCTCCCGTCTGGGACGCCGTTCTTCCAGCTGTGTGCTTTCACCTCGTCCTCCAGAGCCTGCGACAGCCGCGCAATCCTCAGCTGCAGCTTTTGGACCTCCGTCCCCCGGTCCCCGCGCTGAAGTGCCTGGTTGATATAGATATATTGCAGGTTCAGCACAGAAAGATCGGAATCCGAAGAACCGCCGCCCTCGCCCGTCGTATACGAAAGATAAGGCAGGAAGCCGCATTTCGTCCATTTCCTCGCCGGATAGCCCGAATTTCCCCACTGATCCGGGAGATTCGCAAGCGCCGTAAGCTGAACGCCGTTTTTCCAGCGCGTTGTACACTCCGCAGCAAGGCCTTTTCCGACATAAATGCCGCAGTGCCCAGGCGTCCACAGATACTGTCCGACTACGATGTTTTCGAAGTTCTCGCTGACGTCCACGCAGACGTTCAGCATTTGGCCTTCGTCAATATCGGGAACGCCGTTCGATTCATATTTCGCGCCGCCGTAAATATTTTCAGGATTTCCGTCCCAGCCCCACAAAATTGCTTTTACAAAGCAAACGCAGTCAAAGCCGAAATAGTCCTCGCCGATCAGCTTCGTAAAATAATCAACGCGTTCCGCGGTATACCAGGACGGATTTGCCCGAAGCTTCCTGTCAATCGTATACTGCGTCACCGGCCAGCCAAAAACACCGTTCATATAAACAGTGTTATAATTGGACGCGACAGCAATACATTTTTCCGCAAACTCTTCCGCCGACATTACCTTCTGCGCGGCTACGAGCTGAATATTGTCCTGGCCCGACAATACGTTTTTACTGTTTACCTCCATGACAACACACCTTTTCCACTTGTATTTAGGCTATAACCCATATATCATATGCGTTGCTTCCTCAATTCGGTGCATGTGGGAGGCAAACGGAGGCAGAGATCAGAAGATCCGTGCCACCCTTGAAACGCAGCCACTATAGGTTGAGCACGCGCTTAGAACAACCGCCCGATCCACCTCGCTCTGCGACATCGTCAGCAGCTGCGGCTTATGCCATTTTTTCATAACTTTTTTTCCATGATCTTCCATTATCGAATTCCTCCATATTTTTCCAAAATTCTGATCAGCTTCATCAAGTGTTTCTTGTTCAGGACGTATTCATTTGTCCCATCGATTTTCTGGATTACCTTCTGCTCTGTCAGGAGCGATACCATCCGATATGCGGCGTCACGGTTCAAGCCCGTGGCCTCCATAAGCATTTCCAGACTGCCCGGTCCTTTCGCCAGAGCATCCAAAATCTTCTTCGTTGCAATGTCGTTAAAGTTCTTCAATTTATCACCGATTCTCTCATAATCCATATGATTTCCCGGCGGATTGGCACGTCCGTGCCCGATCGAAATGACGCATATTCCATTTTGGCATAAGTAACTGAGCGTCCCCGCGGTGAACGCCAGCTTTTCCAGGCATACGCTTTGTTCCTTTGGTCCTCCCATAAGCATTCTGCGGAACAGATAATGATCCGTGACGTTAAGGAGCTCGCCGTACGTTTCAACCTGACTTTTCATCCGTGCGAGATCCTTCTCTACGATGTCCCGTACCGATTCAAAGCAGATTTTATATTCGTCATAGTAATCCGTCAGGAATTTAAGCAGCATTGATTTCAGCGAAGGCTTCCGACTGTCGCTGAGCGAGCAGGATTCATACAGCGCGATCAGTTCGGCCTTCACAGGGGGCGCATACGAAGCGCCTTCCATATATGTATAAAAGTTTTCCCGATTTCTCAGCGCATACTGCAGTATTTCATTCGGCATCATTTTAAATGTATGCAGACACTCCAGCAGCGTGCAGAACAAGTCGGCTTCGCTTTTCCCGCTGATTATTTCGTATACCTGCCGCATCGTCAGCTCTTCTCCGAAAAACGCAGGCCGCAGGATCACGGAGGTCAGCGGATAGTTCTCTCTGGTACGCGTGAAAAACAATCTTAGCAGCCCGCATTTTTTGTATATGTAGCTCGTAAGAATGCCTGACGCCACACGGATGCGCAGCTCATCCTGCTCTTCGTTTTCGTATGTGAGATAAACCGCTCCGCTTCTGTCGTTCGACGTACAATTCAGCATCATCAACGCGTCCCGGGGCGCCGGCCCGCAGGGCATGATATAGATGGAATAATAATGGTCGCCGACCTTTCTATGGGAAAGGTACTTTGCATCCGCATACTTTTCGTCGAAATACGGCGCCGGCTCGCTGATCAGGCTGGACGCCTCCGGCGCTTGCGTTTTCGCTGGCGCCAGCTCCTGGCTGATCTCAGCGGAGAAGTCGAACTGCTTCTTAATAATCCGTCTTCTCCTGGCCGGCTTTGCAGCCTTGCTGTTTTTTTCCTTCGCGCTGCCTGTCCTGACAAGCCGCTTTCTTCCGACGCTATTCCGGCCGGAGCCCGTTCGTTTTCTGTGATTTTTGTTACCACCATCGCCATTCATAAGCTTCATCCCTTTCTGACATGCATAACTCTGCAGTTAATGAAACCATTCACATACATCAAGATACTTTGAGCACCCGGCCGCCACGATCAGATCCTCCAGCTCGTCCCTGGTAATGAGCTCCATTACCGGTTTTCTCCATTTTTTTCCCATAAAAATACCTCCTGTTAAAATATTTTAAAGTGATTATTGTGTATCATGCGTTGGATATAGAAAAGGCCTCCGATATATAGCGCATTGTGTTCCTCATAGATAACTCTCTTATATTCAAGCCGTATCAGAAGCAAGACTACCACATATTTCGTACGTTCAATTCCGAGCTCTATTAAACGTTCCTGCGTGGATTGCAGCAAGAATTTCTCTATGTGGTTTGTCTCCAGATAATTCTTCAGCGTCCTGGAGGTGTACCGGTAGCTGTCCTTGTATTGATCGTACAGCGCTCCGACGGCGTCATGGATTTTGGTCAGATATTCGACAATCGTCTTCACAAATTCGCTGTAATTCAGCAGCAGCGTTGCAAGACTGTATTTGACATCCCGCGGGAGCGCCGTATCGTCCAGCAGCTTCACAACATACAGGTCACGCGATTGAATCATTGCGGGGATTAAATCCTCCGGAATAATCTTCCGTTCCGAATAGAGACACTCCCGCAGAATCGGCTCCGCTCCCTCCTGCTTGTCCGCCGTTTCAATCGAGCTGATCAGATCCATGAACGAATTGGATTCCTTCGCCCTGTCTAAAAATACGGTAAGAAGCACGGTCGATCGATTTATATTTTTGTCATTTTCCGGTATATACAGAACGGCGGCAATCGAATCGTCAAACTCTCTTGCCAGTTCAAATAAATTGTTATACCGCAGAAAAGTATCGCGCTTCAGCAAAGAATATTCAAACGTGATCCGATCATAATCTTTTTCCCGATTGGCCTTATCAATCACATTCAGCACGTCGAACATAACACTTTTCTTCATACTCGCAATGCTCCAGGAACTCATAGCTTGTCCGCAACCTCCTTTGCCCAAAAATCAATTCAGATAACATGACATAATTTCCAAAATATCTAATACCTGAATCCGCTGGATATATTATCATATTCTGGAATCAGAATCAATATGTTTTTCGAACAATTTTCGAAAAAATTTTAATATTATTTTTTTGATGAAAAAATGATCGAATTTATATATATAATATAGGTATTACAATTAGATTGATCGAATTTTGAGTAATATAAAAAATGCAGAACTTCAAAATATTACGATCTTTACAATTTTCAAAGAGATTTTAACAAAATAGACTTTTTAGACGTAGCAAAAAATATTGTACTATTTCAGAAATAGTACAATTCTCATGTTTTTTGCTTTAATTCTAATGGTATTAAATTTTACTTTTTAAAGGCTTTAATCAAATGAAAAGCGCTTATTTTGCGAATTTCGCACGCGCCGTCGCTGCTCAGCAGATCCCCGCTTCTGAAATAGGAAAGCGCAGGGCAGCCGCGGCCGCAGACAACGTTCAAGGGACATTTCCCGCAGCCGTAATCCGTAGAAAGGCGAGAAGCCAAAAAAGAAGAAAACGTTTGAAAGGTCTGAGCAAGCGCCTCCCAGTCGAGGGAATACACGTTTGCCAGAGCAAACCGGCTGTCGTAAAGGTTCTGACACGGCTGCAGAGAGCCGTCCGGTTTGACGCAGAAATTATTTTGCGGCTCGGCGTCCGTCAGGTCGCAATGAGAGGCGGGCATGGGCAGCGAAACATTTTCAATTCCATGCTCTTCATAAAGCTGTTTAATGCGTAAAATAATATCGGCACGTTCCTGGACAGAAAGCTGCATTTCAGCCCAGTTTGCCGCAGCGTTTCCCTGAGGCGTTACAAACGCAAACGAAGGAAGCCCGCCCAGCTCCATAACAAACCAAAAATACTCCTCAAAAAAGGCCGCGTTCGTTTTATTCAGTACCATTTTATAAACAGGCCTGTTACAGAAGACACGCTTCCCCGTATTTGCCATTACTTTTGAAAAAACACCGGGGCCGCGCATACTGGCGTTTGCGGCTTCGTTGGGCCCGTCCAGACTGATCTGCAGGTAAAAATGCGGATTCCGTTCCATCAGCTCGTAGAACAGCGCGTTATCCAGCGTCCCGTTCGTAATAAAATTAAAGTCCATTTCCGGACAGCGAACGCTTAATTCGGAGATGGACTTTAAAATTCGATCAATTTGCGTATGTAACAGCGGTTCTCCGCCTGACAATGTTACGGCCCTGACATGATAGCGGACCTTGAGATCCGTTATAAAACGAAGCAGCACATCGGGATCGAGCTCCACCGTTTTCCGGTTTCTGCCGGAACTGTTATAACAGTCGCGGCAGTCCAGATTGCAGCGATTCGTGATTTCTATATATGCGCTTTTAATTATCATAGTCGTCTACATATTTCCGGAGCATGCGCGACGCGTTCAGGAACTGTTTTTTGTTCAGTCTGTAATACGTGCGCTTTCCAACGTTGCGTTTAATGACGAAGCCGCAGCTGTTCAGAATCTCCATATGGTGCGTCAGCGAAGACATCGGGACGTCGAGCAGCCGGCTCAGCTCTCCGTTGTAGCATTCCTTTTCATGCAGGATTTCAATGATCTGCGCGCGCGTCGTGTCAGTAAAGGCCTTAAACAGCTCGCCGAGCTTTTCTTCGTTGGAGTGGCCGCCCAGGAAATTATTATAATATTCCATGTAGCCGATCCCGAACGTATAATACAGGTTTCTGGACGCGTTTATTTTGCAGATCATGTTCGGTGCAAACAGCAGACCAATGACCTTTACTTCCTTTGTCGGAGGTGCAATATTCTGAGACAGAATTTCGATCTTCGACTCCGCCTCCTTTTCGCTGATTTCGTTCTCGACCACCGCAGCGTCAAGCGTCTTGTCATTTATGCATGCGACAAGCGTTGCATTCAGCGTCGCACGCTGCGAGGAAAAATTGGCATATTCCAGAGAAAACTCTTCAAACATTTTCTGGATGTATTCTTTCAGCTTCGATACAGTCTCCTCGGGATGCTGAATAAAGGACATAATTTCCCATCGAATTTCCGTGGAAGCATTCAGGCCGTTCATATAGCTCATGAACAGATCTCTCTCATTAATGATATCCTCATAGAATTTATCCTGGAAATTATTATAGGGATCATTGAATTTCATTGCCTGATAGATAATTTTTTTCGGCTCCCAGCGGTCGATCGCCCGGATCAGATCCTCGCACGACGAATACGTATCAATTTCCGTGCGAAACATCCAGTCGAACAAATTCATCCTTCTTTCCGCTTTATTTACGAAAAACATGCGAAGACCGTCATTTAGCCTTTTGTTAGCGATAAAAAGTCTATAATAAGCATCTGAAATTTTATCATTTGGCTTAAATCCCTGACGCGGACAGATATCTTTATAGCTCTCTGTTGTCTGAACAGCGCTCAAAAGTGCAAAAAAATCAAACATTATTTCTTTATTTTTCTCTAAAGTATATTTGCAATCAGACATTTCATATCCTCCCTTATCCTTCTTTCCACTGAAATTCCAGTTTTTACAGCCCTCATTCTAATATATGTACGAATTTTAGTCAAATGAAATTTTAAGGTTCTCGTCGGTTTTTGTGCTTATTTTGAACATCTTTATTAATTCAGAGCCCTTAAATTCGAACATAAAAGTCGAGAAAAATTCGTAAATATAAGGATTTTTTAGCCTTTTCACTTTGTAGGCGAAAATAATTTTTATTTTATATTTTTTATTTTTGGAATCATATACAAAAGTTGATTTTTTCCTTATTTTTACAGGAAATTTCCAGTGTTTTACTTTTCCATTTAAAGCACGATATACAGCTTCCATCCGCTCCTTCCATGGCTGTACACTGTCTATCTTAAGTATACCCTCTTTCATCGTATTTTTATGCATGTCGACATATAAAAATTTCATGTCGTAACCATAATCTCCCTGCTTTCTGTATTTTTGCGGATTCATTTTTCGAACTGCCACGATGAATTCTCCGGGAAGCACGGATGGATTAAGTGCAAGCTCGAATTTCAGTTTTTTGCCGTCGCGGCGGATCGTTTCGCTGATGTCTCCGTTTCGGAAGCACAGCGGGCTCCCGGATCGGAGCTCCAGAAATTTTCCCTCCTGAAATTCCGCCTGTTTTCTTTTCCAGGCTTCCGACATGTAAAATGCATCTCTGAGCCGGCGCAGCGCGCGCCCGTTCATCTTCATTTTAAACGGGCTGTCCAGACAGGCGTGTGCGTCTACGGGGAGCCGAAAAAGACGCTCGTCCAGATCTTCATACTCCTTAAAAAAATCGCGCAGCTCCTGTACTGGCTCCAAAAATCCGGCTGGCTCGAATATTTTACAGGTGTAGTCCAATGCGAGATAAAGATAAAAATTAATATCGTAGGCTATCGCCATTTTCAGGATCTCCTCTCGTTTCAGATGTTGAAAGCGTCGTGTGAGAAGTGCGGTGTCAAGATAGTTTCTGAGCTTAAGGCGCAGAAAAATATTCGGATCCTCTTCGCAGCTGATGTTGGAGCAGCCGAAATCGTCGACGGCCGTTACATAAAGCTGGCAGACATATAAATCCAGATCTCCAAGCACATAAAACGCATATTCCTCCTCGAGCCGGATTTTTTGTCTGCGTGCCAGAATGCCGGCCGTGTGAGCTTCGTCGATGTAAAGCGCCGTGTGCAGCTCGGCCGTTACGCCTTCCTGCGGTACGACATAGGGGGTAAGATGAGTCGGATATTCCTCCGTCGGCGTTTCCGTCTGGCAAAAATTTCCGCCGTTCAAATAATAAAAGCCCAGCCGATTCATAATCGTGTGTGCGGCTTGGACGTCCTTTGCTTCTATGAGCAGGTCAATGTCGTCGCATTCTCTGGTCACCGCGTCGCCGTATATAAAATAAGAAACGGCAATGCCTTTATAGACGACGTATTGTATTCCGGCGGCTTCGAAGGCTTCTGTAATTTTCCGGCACCATTCCAGGCGTTTGGCTGCGGCGGCGAGATTCCGGGCTTTTGCAAGCTTGACCAGCTTGCCGAAGCGGCCGCTTTCCGGCATCACGTATGCGGAAAGCACGTTGATGACGCGGTGGTTGATCAGCATGGCGTAAAAATCTTTTGTGAATAAAAAGCTCTCTTTGCCTGCGCTGGGAGGCGTTTCTTCGATATAATCCTTCATTTTCCGGAGCATGTAGTCCTGCGCTTCGTATACGTATTTTTTGAGATAGTCCGGTGCGCTGTCGTAAATCCGCCTGTTGTACCTGCTGCTGAAGGCGGCATTGGGATCGTGCGTCGTGTTGTAAATCAAATTGACTTTTTTGGAAAGGAAAACCGTGATTTTATCCCGGAGTCGCGGCGTTTCAACCTTGAGGTATTTTCCGTTGCTGTTGCTGACCTCCGTGACCTTGCCAAAGCAATATTCGCTTTCAATCTGTTCCGAGGCAACGGCGTTGTCGCCCTTCGTGATATACAGGAGCCCGTCGCCTGTTTTTTCGATTCGGATAACTCTGTGGACGACGAGCTTGGGGGCCTGATCAATGCAGACAATGATATCTCCTATTTTATAGGCGTCCTGTTTTGTGACCTGAATGACGTCTCCGGCGACTAAAAAAGGGATCATGCTGTATCCGCCTACCGGCAGTCTTCCGCCGGTCTGCTGCAATTTCATGTCTGTAAGTGTTCTAAGTACGTTTCTGCCGTCCATAAATCCGAATACCTCATCTCGTATGTTTTGTCTGACAGCTGCGCTAACGTTTTGTATTTTGCTGGAATCTGTTTATCGTCTGCGGCGGAGAGCTGTCCCTTCAGCAGTTTTTGAAAACCGCTATATGTGTTTAGTTTTTTGAGATACGGCGTTTGGCTTCCGTATCCTTCCAGAAAGATGACGGCGTTGATTTTATAATGGGCGTATCGTGTATTTTGCTCGGTTGGAAGCAGGTAACGCCTGATGGTCTCGCTTTCTATATAGTGCATTTCGCTGAACGGATTTCCGAAGACTTCGCGTAAAATCTCGTATCCTCCCGGCCGAAGGGAAAGCTTTTTGAAAACAGGTTCTATACAGAGTGTTTTTTGTGATATATAAATCTCGTCGTCTGTGATATATTCATATCCACGCATCCACAGGAACGCGGCTAAGGTTGATTTTCCGGCCGTTGTGCTCGCTGATAAAATATAAGCCTTGTCGTCTTTGGCAACAGCGGCTCCGTGGAGTGTGAGGATTCCGTCTTCGGGCACCAAAGTCAAATACATCAAATTCTCTATTATTTGCAGTGCGTTTGTGTCCCGAAGTTCGATTTTTTGTAATTCGGTCTCCCATGGGAGCAGGGAAAAAGCCGTGGATGTGTTTTGAGGACAATATATGCAGCAAATGTCTTTTGCATAAAGCGCTGTAAATTTTTTTCGGATTTTGTGTAAATCCGGCTTCTCTGCAGTTAACAAAAATGAATCGCACGAGTACATGCGTTCGTATATTTTGAGCAATTCTTCGTTATCCGAAACAACAATAAAGTCGTATTTACATTTCTCCCTTTTATAGTAAAGGACTCTCATACTGGAATTAAAATCTGTTTTTTGATCGCGTTTTCTGCAAATTCCTGTACATCCGCTTGAATCGTTGCTTCCGGTTCGTCATAAATCTTTGTTAATTCTTTCACGACGTCTTCTATTGACATGCCTTTTCGGAACAAGTCGATGATGTCCAAGGCTATTTCGTCAAGAATGTGCGTATTTTCCGTCTCTGGATCATAGAAAACAGTTCCTTCTCCTTTTCCCAGCTTCGTTTCCTGCATTTTTCCATTTATTGTATATTTTTCCATAATTTATTTCACCTGCCATTTCTTATAAATTCATCTAGTAAGAATATAGCACAAAATGTGCTACATTTCAACAAATGATTGAATATACATCAGTAATTTTCATTACAAGAACACTATTTAAAATTCCGTATTAATTCAATAAATATCTTTATTTTTAATCTTTATTCTTTGACTGGATTATTTGATGTTTTTACTCAAGAGTACGAGTTTAGTAAAAACGGCCTCAGGATCGTTCCAACCAGGCAAATTTTCGACTGATTTTCCTCTGTTTTTACTTCCAGCCAGGTATGCAAGTAAAAACGCACCCTCCAGCCTGGCCCAGACCGCCCTCCTGCCTGCTTTCCCCCAGATATAAAAAAAGAACCCCGATTTCTCGAGGTCCCATGGCCGCACTAATCCAGACCTTCCCTCCAAGGCCCTTTTTTCTATCCTCTTTCTCCTTTACACCGCCCGCTTCTCATACGCCGCTTCAATCCCCGGCGGCGCTTTCCCGATACACAAGCCTCTGAGCACCTCCTCCACATGACGCATGTCCACTCCCTCCGTCATGTCGATCAGTACCAGCCGCTCTCCCGGATATATCTTCATCCTCCTGTACCGTTCCAGCCGCTCCTCCAGCTCCTCACGGTATTCCTCTCGGTCCATCATTCCCAAAAGCTCCACAAAATACATCTCTTCCCCGATGAATATCGTAAAATCCGGCCTCTGCTCTCCGACCGCCATTTCATACAGATACGGGATCCCCAGCTCCCTCAGCTTGCACGCAAACAGACACTCGTTCTTCGATCTTACACGTTCCCCATAATCCGTAACGAGCTCTACTTTTCCCTGTATCTTTCCTCTGGCTCTCCGCCGGCTCTCCTGGTACTGTGCTCTGCGCCCGCTCGCTTCCCCGGCAAGCCGCAGAACCTCCTCCACTGTGCCGGTCCTCTCCTTGCTCCCCAGATACACGTTCATCGCCCGGATTCCGTTTGCCAGCCGTTTCCTCAGCGTCTCAATCCGTTCCTCTATCTCCTTCCGGTAAAGCACCTTGCAGCGCAAATCCCACAGCCGTTCCTTCGGCCGCCATTTCCGCTTCACCGGCAGGTGGTACTGTCCCTCGCCCCAGACATCCACGTTCTCATAATAGTAGGTATACGTCTTTTCCTTCCCATCCCGCAAAACGCGCTTCTGCACGGATTGCTTCCGGATGACGTTCCCCTTTGGATATCGTTCCAGATTGATCTGCAGCAGATGATGCAGGCAGCACGCATCCCTCCAGAGCTCCGAGGCCCGTTTCCCGCGATCGGACTCATGATACCGCATTGTCATCCCTCCCCAAGGATAAAACATGCCTTTATTATATCAGATTTTTTCATAAAATCAATCAAGAAATATCTGTAATTTATTCCTTTTCTTTCCTTTTTACTTTCTCTCACTCCCACAGTAAAAATCTCAATTTCTTCTCTTCTCTCACCTTTTTTACTCTCGCACCTC
>CAKTAA010000044.1 GCA_934526185.1 uncultured Eubacteriales bacterium
TTCTTATGTATCAGTACGTTGTTCATGGTGTCTGTTCGGTAACGAAGTCCTTTTCTTTCCGCAAAACTGCACAAATAAGACGCTATAGCATCTTCGTGGCGGGAATCCCTCGGAATTGCCGACAATTCTTCAAAATATTCAAAGACCTTTGCCGGATTCAATCCCTTTAATTTTCCAGAAACGCCGTCTGTTTTCATCTTATGTATCTTCCTCCCTGTCAGACTGCCGGAAAATCAGTTAAACCGATTTGAAACCGGTACAGCCATATTGCCGACTCTATTTTTATTTATTATTATATGTAACGCCATACCGTGTTTGACACTGTATGGCGTTGTTTTATCAATCCGTTTTCCTCATGCTTTTCCCGTCATCGGGCAATTCCCTATTGCTGCGAAAGCCTTCGTCCGGGAAGGATAAGGAATTTTGCTTTAACGGTTAATCCCGCTCACTGACATAATCTTCTCTAGGTCTGAATAAGAGCGATATACACCAAATGCCCGCCAGTGCTACAATGGTATAAACGATTCGGCTGACGGTTGCTGCCTGTCCGCCAAACGCCCAAGCCACCAAGTCGAACTGAAAGACACCGATACTTCCCCAGTTCAACGCACCGATGATCACAAGGATCAGGGCAATTCTGTCAAGAACCATAGCTTGATTCCTGCCTTTCATTTGGATTCGAGAAAAAAACGCCGCGGTATCCGCTTGAAAGCGGACACTTCGCGGCGTTTCCGCTCATCGGTTAGTATTTCCCCGTAATCCGGCCCTTATTCACTTTCCCTCAACTCTGTCTGAATTTATTCAGTTGTGTCGCTGCTCGCTTCGTCCGCTGCCGTTTTGACTTCTATATTACCATTTTCAGTCTGGACATTTATCTCGCCTTCCTCAACGCCTGTCTGCTCATATTTTTTCCCCATCTTATCGCTGTCCACAACCACATTTCCCTCAGACGTTACCTGATAATGTTGGGAGATCATATTCAGAGAAAAATCTGTCTCCAATGAAACATTTCCCTGCCCGACCGTTACCGTCGTTTTGCTTTTGTAATTATCTGAGCATATGACACCGCTTACGTCTCCTTCCGCAACGGAAATTTTCAGATTTTGTACTCTGCTTCTTCCGAGACTGACATTTCCCTTTTCCGATACGATCAAATCCAGCAGCGATTCTGTTGCAATATGTGAAAGCTCAATATTCCCCTTTTTGGTTTCCAAATGATAATCACTGGAAAAATACAGCTTTTCGGCCGTAATATTTCCCTCATCTACTGTTATATTAAAAATTTTCGGCATCAGCTCCTGCGACAGATATACATTGATACGCTTTTCACCGCTTTTCATATCAGCGGAATACGTTAAATAATGTCTCAGGCCGTTAAAGCTAAAATTGCCATTTGCAATATCCAGTACAGACATCAAACTTGATTTGTTATTGACTATTAAAATATGATTTTCAACGGACAGCGTATACTCTCCTACCTGAAAATTTACCAGCTCCACGTAGGAGGTACTGTTCTCTGAAGGATATAGGCAGACATCTGCTTCGCCTGCTGTTATTTTCAGGCGCGTAATTTCATCCTCCGAAAAATCATATGTTCGTATCTGATCATCTCCGCTTGTCTGCACATCCGTTTCAAACAGCGCGATTCCCATGTCATCTGCTTTCCGGGTACCGATGTTGCATATAATCAGCCCGACAATAATAATCACCGCCGATATTATCATAAATATAATTGAGGTGGGTTTCATTTCTTGTAATACTCTCCTCTCACATAGAAAAACAGATCCCGAAGATACCGTATCCCCATACGAACACCTAACATCGCTTTTTTCGTAACAAATGGCATGACGCGTGAAGCAAAATTATAAATGAGTATGCCAAACAGCATCGTTACACCTGCCAGGACGATTCCGAGTCCCAGTTCAAATAATCCTACCGGCTGCGTAATAAACAACTGCGACACCCCATATATAATGCCGATAAGCGAGAGTGCGGAACCTGCCGCAACCCATACGATAAGCAGAGCAAAAGAGCCTACTGTTAGCAGAATACTGGCCCCTACACCAGCTGCCGCTATGACGCCGGCAATCAGCAAAAGAATCAGTGTAAGCGGAGATGTTATTGCAAACAGTGTCCAAAATTTTTTAAAGCCCTCTTCGGACGCCGGCCCCCTGTATGTCATTTGAGCCAAACGCGTTTCAGCCAACTTTTCGGAATCCGTTTTTTCTGTATTCTTTTCCCTTTCGGCTGGCGACGTGTCCCGCAGTTTAGCCTGCCGAACCGTTATTTCCGATGAGTCCAAGGTTTGTGTCGGCGTATTGTCCTCCCATTCAAAGGATATATCCTCATCCTCGTTTGTTATCGTCCCCTCTTTTTCTTTACCATCATCGGAAACTTCTCCAGATATTTCGCAATGTCCTTGTTCATCCTCTGCCTTCATTTGCCCCATGGTCTGTTCTACAAAGCTTCTGTACTCCTCGTCCTCCTCTACAGCATGGTTTCGTTTTTGTATCAATGCTGCCGCCACTTTTGACGGTCCTCCCTGCCGTAAAATATCCGTCTCCAATTCCTCATCTGTCATCTGTTCGTATTTTTTCTCAAATTCTGTTACATATAATGAAGCTTCTTCTTCGGTAAATCCCTCTTCTTTGAACTTTTTTTCTAAAAACTGCAACAAGATTGTACGGTTCAAGAAAGCATCCTCCTTTTCCTGTATCCGGCAGCCGCCGCAGAACGGCGGTAAGCTTTGGGCTTAAAGCATTGCATTCACGTTGTTTTTATGTTATAATTATTGAAGCATCAGCTTTCATTCAACATGGCAAGCTGTTTCTTTTTGCATATGGTATGATTTATCGTTTAAAAACCTATGTTTATTCCCTCTTCGTCTTTGGGAGAACCAATTAGAATTTTGTTCCTCAGTTTCTTATAAACCAACCGTCTGAATCGAATAGATTTTAGGACTCTGTTTTCATTATATCATTGACAGGAGAAAATATCAAGATGAGAATGCGAAAAAAGAAGCATGGTACTGAGAGAATTTCAATGCTTTCCGAACTTTTGATAACAGAAGAGAACTCGGCGCCGGGCAACAATACAAAATTTTTTCCAGGTTCCGCACCCCTGCATTTGGAAATAGGCTGCGGAAAGGGCCGATTTATCTGCGGTATGGCGCAGAAATATCCAAATATTAATTTTATTGCAATAGAGCGCATTCCCGATGTCATCGTATGCGCCATGGAAAAATGCGGCAGCGCTTCGCTGCAAAATATCCGGTTTATCATCAGCGACGCCCTGCACCTGCCTGTTTTCTTTGCCCCAGGTGAAATCCATCGTATTTATCTGAATTTTTCCGATCCATGGCCTAAAAAAAAGCATCACAAACGGCGGCTTACCGCTCCGAAATTTTTGAATATCTACAAAACGCTTCTGTGTCCCGGTGGATCCGTCGTTTTAAAAACAGACAACCGCGCTCTGTTCGATTTTTCACTTGTAGAATTTCAAAAGGCAGATTTCCGGCTTGACGCCGTCACATATGATCTGCACAACAGCGTGTATCAGGAGAATAATGTTATAACAGAATATGAGCAGAATTTTGCGTCAAAGGGCTTGCCTATCCACAGTGTAACAGCATACCGTGACTGAATTATATCATTGAACTTATTAAAAAAACAGCATTTTACATCAGCTTACCGTTTTATTTCGTGTCAATACGCTACTGTTTTATATTGTAATCACAAACCGCTCTTTTAAACTTAAGTTTTTGAATCTACCAAATATATTAAATATTTTATTTTACGCGATTAACAGATACAGGATAAAGATATGTCATATTTAAATTTCTCTCTTAAATATCGCCAGCCGTTTTTATTTTTAAAGTTGGAGAGTGCCTATAGATGTGCAGCCGAAACAAGTGTCAGTCATCTCCCTTATAGATAAATGTCCCCTGCCGTCCGAAAGGCGGCGGGGGACATCATTTTATGGTTTCAAAACGGAAATTGCATCTCCTATATTTTTCTCATACGCTTCTTTTCCGTATTTATCGACTTCCGCCTTGTTCTTTTCTCCGTGTGTCAGACATCCCGCACCGCCGATGCAGCCGCCTGTACAAGCCATTCCTTCAATAAAGTTGCCGTTCAGCGCGCCCTTTGATGCCTTTATCAATGCTGCCCGACACGCCTCAATGCCGTCACATACAACCGGTGCGTACTCAAAAGTCTCATTGCCATGTTCTTTCAGCCCTTGTCTGACAGCGTCGCTCAAGCCGCCGCTGCGTGCAAATATTCTACCAAAGTAGGATGCGTTATCTAAAACATCCTCTTCAAGCGACGTCAGTTCTATATTACGGCTGTCTATCAGCGCCTGCAGTTCTTCGAAAGTCAGAACACAGTCTACATAAGGACGCACAATTTTCTTTTGCGCCTCCATCTTTTTGGCTGTGCATGGCCCGATAAATATAACCTTTGCTTCCGGCTCATTCTGCTTGATATATTTCGCAATTGTCGCCATTGGAGACAAATTATGTGATATGTGCTTTTCAAGTGCAGGATACTGCTTTTTTATGTAGTCGACAAAAGCCGGACAACAGGAGCTGGTTAAAAATCCTTTTTCAACAAGCTCCTTCGCCTCTGCGTCCGCAACCATGTCTGCTCCAAGCGCAGCCTCCACCACAGTATGAAACCCCAAAGCCTTTATACCGGAGATAACCTGCCCCAGTTTTGCATAGGTAAACTGACTGGATATTGAGGGAGCTACTACGGCGTAAACCTTATATTTCCGGTCGTTTCCACTTTTTTTCAGAAGTTCGATCGCGTCGAGCACATAGGATTTATCCATAATCGCCCCAAAAGGACACTGGTATACACAAGCTCCGCACGCAACACATTTTTCTTCATCAATTTTTGCGGTTTTCGTATCGACATCCATAGAGACTGCCTTGACCTTACACGCATTCTCACAGGGCCGCTTCCGGTTTGCAATAGCGCTGTACGGGCAAACCTTGGCGCATTGTCCGCACTCTACACACTTTGATTTGTCGATATGTGCCTTTTGCTGACGGTCAAAGGTAATGGCTCCGCGCCGGCAGACCTCCTCGCAGCGATGGGCAATACAGCCGCGGCAGGCATTTGTCACTTCGTATCCGCCTACCGGGCATTCGTCGCAGGCGATATCGATAACTTCTATCACGTTCGGATTGTTTTTATCTCCTCCCATCGCCAATTTGACGCGCTCGGTCACTATGGCGCGTTCCTTGTAGACACAGCACCGCATGGTCGGTTCCCGTCCTGGCACGATGGTTTTGGGAATATCTATCAAGCCCTCAAGCAGCTTTCCCTCCCATGCCTGTCTGGCAACCTCGCGCAGCACTCTGTATTTCAAATCCTGAACCTTTGTATCAAATTTTCTCACCGTTATCCGTTCCTCTCCTGCTTCCCGTGCTGTAGTAACGCCTTCAATTGTCATACGTCCGACGAAGCATCTGTCTCATGTTCAAAAATAACTGACCTTAATTCTTTTTCCCATTTTCTTTAGGCACTCCGCAAGCTCTTCTACAAGCCTCATTTTAATATTGAAACCAATGGGCAATTTCGGATTTTGATGTGCCGGATTCACCGCTTTGCCTACAAAAAAGTTGATATCAGTCGCATCTTCAAACAAAAGGCGCGCAATCAAGGACGCACCGTCCTTTTTATAGCTCCATTGGGTATATGACGTATTGTCCTCAAGATAATCCTTTGCGTAAGTCAGTACACGGTTGACCGTAATAACGCCTTCTGTCACAAGATCCACACCCTCCAGATCGGCTATCGGAGGTATCTCCGGATCCGGAAAATCCAAATGGGGACGCAGCGGTTTGTGTAAGTATTCAGCCGCAATAGACGACGTCGTCCCGCCGCATACAATATGCTTTCCCTCTTTTGAAAAAAACAGGGACATCATGCGTCCGCAATCGTCACGATTGGCTGGCGGTCCGATCATCAGACTTACCGGTTCTCTTCTCCGGACCCTTACGGTGCAGATGGTTGTATCATCGCCCGGTTTTCCTCCGTAAAGTTTCACGCACTCGTCGACAATGACAGTCGTAAGTGTTTTGGCTGTAAAGCCGACATCGTACAGCGTTTCTGCAAAAGAAACGATGTCGTCGCGCTGCCAGCCGAAATTCAGAGACATTCCGACACCCGCATGTATCGCACCGTCGCTCATAGCGATAAACAGATCATTTTCTCGAAGCGCGATGCGGGAACGCAGAATTTCCTTGCCGTCTATTTGCAGCGTCTCGCAGGGAATTTCATAGTTTTTGCCGTCGCGCAGGAGGATAACGCGAGGATTATCATATTGAATGATTTCGGCCTCCTCGTTATCGATAAAATGCAGAATGGTAAAGGTAGAATAGGCAACGCCTCTAACAGAGCAGACGGGCAGCGTTGCGGCGATGGTTTCCACACACTCTCCAATGTTCAGCCCCTCAGCCATCATGGTTGATATGATTTTCGATGTCAGCGTGGAAAGGATACTTGCCTTGACACCGCTTCCCATACCGTCCGCCAGAACAACGATGCTGGAATTTTCTCCCTGCGGAACGACATCGACATGGTCCCCGCATAGTTGTTCACCGTATTTGTTGACGCTGCGGTATCCGATATCCATACACAGGTTATTCATCGGCGATCGACTCCTTCAGTTTTGTCAGCGCAATTTTTGTTTCCGCAGCGGTCTCTCCGAGCAGCGAGGCAATCTCCTGTACAACGCGCATCTGTTTTTCTACTACTTTATCCGCCGTTTCCACTGTCTGTCGGCTAATCTCTTCTTTCTTCTCCCTCTGCGCCTCTTCTTCAGTGATGTCGCGCATTAGGCAAATCAAGATACGGTAGGAGGCGTCATACAGAATAGACTGTTCGACATATTTATCATATTCCGCCAAGTATATCCGGCGATTTCGGATGCTCTTGCCGCTCCGGCGTACGGTCAGAAAATCACTGGGATCCAAAATACGGACGACCTGATCTCCCATGATATCTGATGCACTGCGAAGGTTCATAATCCGCAGCGCCGCATCATTTACCTGCTGAACTTCCAAATTTTCGTTAAGCACAAGGATGCCGTTCGGCGTATTGTGTATGATCTGATCGGAAAAGCTTTCCGCTTTCTCTTTCAGGAATGGCAGACACATGGAAGAATCCGCTTTTCCTTGGTAAATGGCTATCGCTTTTTCGCGGCAGGTGTTGTAGCCGCAGGAACCGCAATTCAGCTCCTGCTCCGGCTTTGTCTTTCCCATCTGCCTTAAAATATCCCGAATTTCTGCCTCCGTCGGCATGGACGCGGACAGCGTAAGTGGCAGCATCGGCTTCCGCATAGCTTCTCTTACAGGCTGTTCAACCGGAAAGTCCTTATTACCTGCATACTTCCTGACACGAACATAGTCGCGAATCGGCGAGCGGTGATATTTTTCCATCACAGGACCGCCGATGCAACTTCCCGTGCAGGCCGACATCTCAATAAAACATCGGTTCAGTTTGCCCTGTTCGATATCCTTGAGCGCCGCAATACAGTTTTCCATTCCATCAATGGCAAGGTATGTATAATCCGGCTCCTCGCATGTCATGGATTTCAGAATGCCGCCCGTTGTCGGAAACCAACGGGAACGGCTCTCCTCCCGCGCATCGGTTTCCCTATCCATGGTTATGCCCGCAGACGTAAACCATTCTGTCAGTTCCTCGAAGGTCAGAACTGCGTCTACCAGTTCTCCTTCTGCCGCCTCATCCTTTTTTGCCACGCACGGGCCGATAAAAACAACTCTTGCCTCCGGTATCCGCCGTTTGATGTCAATTGCATGCGTCTGCATCGGAGTGTAAACATCCGCTAAATGCGGCAGCACCCGGGGATAATATTTTCGGATCAGCAAATTTACGGAATGACAGCAGGATGAAATCAAAACGTCCGGTCGTTCCTCACGCAGCATACGCTCATATTCCCTTTTGACTGCCGTCGCCCCAATGGCTGTTTCCTCAGCATGTGCAAAGCCAAGCTGCTTTAGTGCTTTCTCCATGGCATCAATTCCTATCCCGTCATAATTGGCCACAAAAGACGGCGCGATACTGGCTACCACAGGACGGTCGTCCGACAGCATTACCTTGACCTTCTCTGTATCGTTTGCAATTTCTTTTGCATTCTGCGGACATACTACGAAGCATTGACCGCAAAGCACACAGGCGTCTCCCACAATGTGTGCCTGATTTCCGGAAAAGCGTATCGATTTTACAGGGCAGTTCCGAATACATTTATAACAATTTTTGCAGTTTGATTTTTTGAGTTTTAAAAACTCAGCCATATATGACCACCCTTTCAAAAGGTTGTATGAAAATTTCAAGTTTTTACAGGTAATGCCTAAGCGGTTTTCACCTGTTTTACCATATACTGTTTTTATACTCTGCAAAACAGCTTTTCAGCTTGTAAACGAACTCAATACTTCCTTTTTAAAGAACTCACGGGTGGTTTCCGGGGACAGCGAGTACGGTCGATCGTCCAGCATCAGACATACACCGTTCTGACAGTTTCCGACGCAAAACGTTCCGCTCATTTCAATTTTATCCTCCAGACGGTATTCATGTATGAGATCGCGAAGAATTTCAATAACCTGCCTTGATCCCTTTAAATGGCAGGAGCTGCCTATACAAACAGTTATTTTCATAGTAACACTCATTTCTATGCCTTTTTCACAAAAAATCGATTTCACCTATGCTTTATCGAATGACAAGGCACAACACCTATTTTTTTATTTTTCAGCAAACAAAAATACAGGACGTGATGGATAGCCAACAGAAATTATCCGATACCGTCAATTTCAAATTGTACTTCATCCGTCCTGTATTGTACCGCCCGATGCATTTTCGGCATACCGAATCCCTGTAGAACGGCATCTGCTTGTCAAAAGGCAGTCGCCGTCAGCAATACGGGAGGATTATTCATAATCCACAACATTTGCCCAATGGAGCAGAAATTCCTTTTCTTCAGGTTTCCCCTTCACTGACTGTGAAGCTGCTACGATGGGCAGCCATGTCTGAACATACTGCTTTGCTGTGTCGCTCTTTTTGCAGAACAGCTTCAGATAAATCTCTGCAATATCCTCTTTTCCCTCCAGACAGAACAAAAGATAAGTCCGTGCTACGTCCGCAGAAGCATTTCCCTGTGTAGCATGTGACCAGTCTAAAAGGTATGCTTTTCCTTCGGGCGTAATAATGATATTTCCCGGATTAAAGTCTCCATGACATACCTTCGTATGCTTCGGCATCCCCTCCAGCCGCGTATGCAGCTCATATCTTGCAGTTGCGTCCAGTGTACTTTCGCTGATTTTCCGATTCATCTTATCCTTCAGCTTTGTTAAAAGAGGCGCACGTTTGCTGTGGACTTCCATCTGAAGCGAGACAAACAGCTCCATATATTCCTCGAGTTTCTCCGGATGCTTTTCCATCAGCGAGCTCAGTGTTTCCCCCTGGATAAAATCCGATACAATCGCCCATTTTCCGTCCAGCTTTGTTACCTCTAAAATTCTCGGAACCGCCAGTCCCGTTTCCTCTACACGAGCCTGATTCAGCGCCTCGTTCAAAATATCGGATTTTGCATAAATCTCATCAAATACTTTAATGGCACGATCTCCGTCTCTATAGATCGTTTTACCGGGACGTCTGGCTATTACTTCTCCATGTTTCATAACGTGACCATCCTTTCTCATATTTTCATGTTTTATATAGAAGCACGTGAATTCAAAAATCCGATCAGCAATCGGCTTTGCGTCGCTGCCTTTGAATGAAACAGCACGGTGTTCCGTAACCTATATACCTTGCTGTGGAAAACTTCCGCACGATCGGCTCTGTGCAGCCGGAGCTGAACAGACCGCCGCGCCCGCAGGCAGATACCTGCGCTATCCGTTATGCCGGGTAGCTTTCCGAAAGATGTTTATTTTATCTCCCTGCGTCAATTCGGTAAGAACGCGGTCCTGTCACATCATTGTCTCTTCTATTATACCTCGGTATGGGTTCCATAATATGCGTTCAGATACATTTGCTTCATTTCGCTCATCAACGGATACCGCGGATTGGCTCCCGTGCATTGGTCGTCGAATGCTTGTTCCGTCATCTCATCCAGGCGAGCAAGAAAATCTTTTTCATCTATACCATAATCCTTAATCGATTTTTTGATGCCGATAGTCTCCTTTAATTCATCTAAAGCACCGAGCAGATTTTCTAATTTTTCCGTATCGTTCTTTCCTTTCAGGCCGAGCGTTTCCGCTATCTCGGCATACCGCGCGAGCGTATGCGGGTGGTCATACTGCGGAAAAGTTCCCATTTTTACCGGTACTTCAGCAGCGTTGAAGCGCAGAACCTCGTTTATCATCAGCGCGTTTGCAACGCCATGCGGCAGATGATGGAAAGCGCCCAGCTTGTGTGCCATGGAATGGCAGATACCAAGGAATGCATTGGCAAACGCCATACCAGCCATAGTAGCTGCATGCGCCATTTTTTCTCTCGCCTCCGGATCAGCCGCTCCTTTGTCATATGCGCGCGGCAGGTACTCAAACAGAACCTTCAAGGACTGAAGCGCCAAACCGTCTGTGAAATCTGTCGCCATCATGGATGCATAAGCCTCCAGCGCGTGCGTAACTGCATCAATACCGGATGCACTGGTCAAACCCTTCGGCGCGTTCATCATCATATCCGCGTCCACAATTGCCATGTCAGGCATCAGCTCATAATCTGCCAGAGGGTATTTTACACCGGTATCCTGATCCGTGATAACAGCAAACGGCGTAACCTCCGAACCGGTACCGGCCGTCGTCGGAACCGCGATGAAGTATGCTTTTTCGCCCATTTTCGGGAATGTGTAGATTCTTTTACGGATGTCCATGAAGCGCATGGCCATATCCATGAAGTCTGCTTCAGGATGCTCATACATAACCCACATGATCTTTGCAGCATCCATTGCCGAACCGCCGCCGACAGCTATGATGCAGTCCGGTCGGAACGCCGTCATCTGTGCGGCCCCTTCCTTTGCGCATGCCAGCGTCGGATCTGGAGCTACCTGCGAATACGTTGTATGCTGAATTCCCATTTCATCGAGCTTATCCGTAACAGGTTTTGTATATCCGTTCTCATACAGAAAACTGTCTGTTACGATAAAGGCGCGCTTCTTATTCAGTACCTTGCCCAATTCGTCGAGCGCCACCGGCAGGCACCCCTTCTTCAAATAAACCTTATCCGGCGCGCGGAACCAAAGCATGTTCTCTCTCCTCTCTGCTACTGTCTTGATGTTCAGCAGATGTTTAACACCTACGTTCTCGGACACCGAGTTTCCTCCCCATGATCCGCAGCCGAGCGTCAGCGACGGCGCCAGTTTGAAGTTGTACAGATCTCCGATCCCGCCGTGCGACGAGGGAGTATTCACCAAAATCCGGCAGGTTTTCATGCGAGACGCAAAAACATCCAGCTTTTCTTTTTCCGTCGTTGCGTTCAAATAGACAGACGCCGTGTGTCCATAGCCTCCGTCGGCAATCAGTCTCTCCGCCTTATCCAGCGCTTCCTCAAAGGTTTTTGCTCGATACATGGCCAGAACCGGCGACAGCTTTTCGTGTGCAAATTCTTCAGAAAGCTCTACGCTTTCCACCTCTCCGATCAGTATTTTTGTATTTTCAGGAACCTCGACACCTGCCAGCGCTGCAATGGTATGTGCCTTTTGTCCGACAATCTTTGCATTCAGCGCACCATTTATAATAATGGTCTTTCTTACCTTCTCCGTTTCCTTTGCTCCGAGGAAATAACAGCCGCGATCTGCAAATTCCTTCTTCACCTTAGCGTAAATTTTATCCGCCACAATAACAGACTGCTCCGATGCACAGATCATACCGTTGTCAAACGTCTTGGAGTGTATCACAGAGTTTACCGCAAGCTCAATATCAGCCGTTTCGTCAATGATTGCAGGTGTATTGCCGGCGCCGACGCCAACCGCTGGTTTGCCGCTCGAATATGCTGCGCGTACCATACCGGGACCGCCTGTTGCCAGAATGATATCCGCTTCTTTCATGACCATGTTGGTCAATTCCAGACTCGGCACGTCAATCCAGTCGATAAGATTTTCCGGAGCACCCGCCTTTACCGCTGCTTCCAAAACCGTTCGTGCTGCCTCAATGGTCGACGCTTTCGCACGCGGGTGCGGACTGATGATGATGCCATTCCGCGTTTTCAGTGCCAGCAGTGTCTTGAAAATAGCGGTGGAAGTCGGATTTGTGGTCGGTATTACCGCCGCTATTACACCTACCGGTTCCGCAATTTTTCGAATCCCGAAAGCTTTGTCTTCTTCTATAACGCCGCAGGTTTTTGTATCCTTATAGGCATTGTAAATATATTCGGCAGCGTAATGATTTTTGATTACCTTATCCTCAACCACACCCATGCCAGTTTCCTCAACTGCCATTTTTGCCAGCCGGATACGCGCCTGATCTGCTGCCATTGCCGCTGCACGGAATATTTTATCTACTTCTTCCTGTCCGTATTGGCTGTACGCCCTGGCGCTTTCGCGCACCTTAGCCAGATGCTCCTCAAATCCTGCGCCGTCTTCTATTTTCTTACGCTCGTTATTCATTGTTGTTTTCCTCCCTGTTTCTTATTGCTGTAATTTCTCAACCTGCTCCGACAGATGTCCCGACAGTATCGCAAGCGATGCAGCCATATTTTCGTTCTGCACCAGTATTTCCTCCGACACCCGCAGATGTATCGGCGCAAAATTCCATATGGCGAGAATACCGTTTTGTGTCATAAGATCACATACCGCCTGCGCACATGCTGCAGGTACTGTGATGATACCTATTTTTATCTGCAGTCTGCCGCATAAATCCTCAAATTTTGTCATGCTGAAAATCTGCCGTCCGGATTCCGTCTGTCCGACTATCGATTCATCCACATCAAATCCCGCAACAATATTCAACCCATACGCGGAAAAGCCACTGTATTCCATAAGTGCTCTGCCTAATTTTCCCGCGCCGACCAGTACGGCATCGTGAACATCGTTATATCCAAGCACCTCCTCCAGCTTCGCCACAAGCTGCGGTACATAATATCCCACCCGGGGCTTTCCCGCATCGCTTATGGCCGCCAGATCCTTTCGCACCTGAACTTCACCCAGATTCAGCGCCGAAGCTATCATAGGTGCTGATATATTCATTTGCTTATCGGGCGGCAATGACTTAAGATACGACAGATAAACCGGTAACCGTTTGATTGTGGATCTGGAAATTCCGCCGATAGCGCCCGGCCTCTGTGATTGATTCAACGGATTCATCTCCTTTCCCCTCAAATCGATCGGAATCAACAGCACGTCCGTTTGAACCGACGTCCTTTTTGTTTTCCTCTCATATTTTTGGTTTTATATGTTTTTATTATAACATGCCATGTATTAATTTGCAAATGCAAAAAGGATATATCGATATGTTTATATCGATATATCCTTACTCGTTTTATTTCCAAACGGCATAACCGTATCACGCATCCGGCAAACCGCAGATACAAATTTCTCGTCGGTTTCTGTTAAACGATAACCCTGTCGATGTATCAGAACATCCTTATATACCTTCTGGCCGGAGGGACAGGTTTTCTGCACCAGCCTGTATTGATTCAACAGGTGCTGCGGGACAGGAGAAACCCACATGAAAGTATGAGGAACACGGCTGAGCAAATCCATCTGGCTACTTCTTTCAAAGACATATATATGCTTTACCACGTTTTCCGTCATCTCCGCTTTTCTCGCATCAACCGCCGGCAACGACGGTACAAACGGATCGGCATGGGCAATTTCCGTATACGGCTGAAAATCTCCGATTTCCAAGTCATTCCGCCCGGCGAGCGGATGGCTTGCAGACATAAGCGCCACATGAGTGAATTCCGCAATAACCTGGGACGATATTCCTTTATCGTGCAGCATTGCCTGGAAATACTGTTCAAATTTTTTCTGATACCGTATAATTCCAAGCCTGTAGTCCGCCTGAAGAAGATTGTCAATCGCCCGGATAGCATTGGTTTCCTTATAATATATCTCCATCCGTCCGCTGTTTTCCAAAGAATCAAGCTCCGACAGAAAATTCGTAAACGCACAGGCTATATAACTGGCCCGCGGCACAGACACAGTGAATCTGACGCGATCTCCGCAGTTCGTATTATATAACGCTTCCACCTCTTCTATCTGCGACAATATCCTTTTCGCATGCTGTAAAAATTCTTCTCCCTGCGGAGTAGGAGACATCCCCTTTGATGTCCTTTTAAAAATGGTAATGCCCAGCGATTCTTCGAGCTCCTTTATCGCGCGGCTCAAATTGGGCTGTCCCATAAATAGATTTTCTGCGGCCCGGTTGATAGAACGCGTTCTTTCTACCTCTATAGCATATTTCCAATGCAGAATGTTCACGTTGAGGCACCTCTTTCAGTTTGGGTTCAGACAACCGCATTTTCAGCGGTGCATTTGATTTTCGGCGTACATCTTCACACTGTAGAAAACAAAGAAACAGATAGGCAGGAGGGACCGGCAGTCCTCCTGCCGCCCTATTACTGAAAATACGCGACGCCGGAGGCAAATATTTTCTGATCCTTATCCCCCGGAATATTTATACCGACATACGAGCCGATTCTTTCACTATGTCCCATTTTCCCGAACACTCTGCCATCCGGACTCAATATGCCTTCTATAGCATAAACCGACGCATTGGGGTTATACCGGATATCCATCGTGGGATCGCCGTTCAAATTGACATACTGTGTAGCGACCTGGCCGTTGTCAATCAGATCCTGCAGCACTTTTTCAGGGGCTGTAAACCGTCCCTCGCCATGGGAAATAGGAACGGTGTGAATGTCCCCTTCCTTCACCAGCGACAGCCAAGGCGTATGAACTGATGAAATTCTCGTGTGAACCATCATCGACTGGTGCCTTCCGATTTTGTTAAAGGTCAGTGTTGGAGAATCCGCCGTCATTTCATCCATAATTTTTCCGTACGGCAGCAGTCCCAGCTTGATCAGAGCCTGAAAGCCGTTGCAGATACCGAGAATCAGGCCGTCACGTCTGTCGAGCAAATTTGAAACCTCTTCCTTGATGCGCGCATTCCGCAGTACGGCGGTAATGAATTTTCCGGATCCGTCCGGTTCGTCTCCGCCCGAAAAGCCGCCCGGCAGCATAAGAATCTGGCTCTTTGACAGAGCCTGTGCCATCCGTTCAATCGATTCGGCAAGCGCGGAAGCGTTCATATTGCGGAAAACAAGAATTTCAGTTTCCGCTCCCGCCGCGTCAAACTGCCGTTTGGTATCGTATTCACAGTTGGTTCCAGGGAAAACAGGTATCAGCACACGCGGCTTTGCAACACGCACTGTTGGTTTGATCTGAGGACGTTTCCGGCAGGAAAGTGTCTCAACGATATGTTCACCGACGTCAGGCGCGCGAGTCGGGAAAACCGATTCCAGCGGCTCTTTCCACGCATCCACCAGCTCTTCAATTGCAATTGTTTCATTTCCGATAAGAATATTCGGCGTATCCTTAGTATGGCCTAACAATTCTCCCTTCAGCGTCTCCGTTGTTTCCACCACAAACGCGCCGTAATAGCTGCTAAAGAGCTTCTGCTTTGTCATCTGCTGATCAAAATTAAATCCGATATGATTTCCGAAAGTCATTTTGGTTATTGCTTCAGCTATTCCTCCGTATCCGACAGCATAGCAGGAGAGTATCTTTCCCTTTGCTGCCAGCTGATGTACATAGCGGAATAATCCCAATATGTCTTCCCGATTCGGAAGGCCGTCCTTTTCATAGTGCGGCGACAGGAAATACACGCAGCTTCCCGCCTTTTTGAATTCGGGTGTCAGCAAAGCCGCCGCATCAGTCTGCGAAACCGCAAAAGATACCAAGGTAGGCGGTACATCGATACGTTCAAACGTACCGGACATGCTGTCCTTTCCGCCGATGGACGCTACGCTGAAATCCATCTGTGCGCGGAACGCTCCCAAAAGAGCTGCCGCGGGTTGTCCATAACGTTCCGGCTCATTCTGCGGCTTGGCAAAATACTCTTGGAAGGTAAGATAGCAGCTTTCATAGCTGACCCCGGCCGCAATCAATTTTGCAAGAGATGACAGTACCGCGTAATAGGCGCCGTGATACGGACTTTTTTCGGAAATGTACGGGTCAAAGCCGTAAGCCATAACAGAAGCCGTTGTAGTCTCTCCGCTCAGCACAGGAATTTTTGCAGCCATATACTGCGGCGCAGTCAACTGATACCTGCCGCCGAACGGCATGACAACCGTAGACGCACCTATTGTTGAGTCAAACCGCTCTGAAAGTCCTTTCTGTGAACAAATGTTCAGATCTCCAAGCATGCCGAAAATCATTGTTTTGGCATCCCCAGTAGGCAGTTTTTCGATTAAATTGTGAAACAACCCTTCTGTTTTTGATGGCGGAATGATGACAGCCGTATGCTTTTCAGCACCGTTGGAATTCAGAAAATCACGCGATAGATCGACAATTGTATTGCCATTCCAAACCATTTTGAGTCTCGGCTCCGAAAGCACGATTGCAACTTCCGTTGCCTCAAGGTTTTCCTCCTCCGCCAATTTAATAAAACTAGACACGCATTCAGGACCTACGACGACAGCCATACGCTCCTGAGATTCAGAGATGGCCAGTTCCGTTCCGTCCAGTCCTTCGTACTTTTTGGGAACACGCGACAGGTCGATTTGCAGTCCGTCCGCCAATTCTCCAATGGCAACGGAGACGCCGCCCGCCCCGAAATCATTACACCGTTTAATCAATTTGGTTGCCTCAGGGTTGCGGAACAAACGCTGAATCTTTCTTTCCTCCGGCGGATTTCCCTTTTGTACCTCTGCCCCGCAGGTAGAAAGGCTTTCCTTAGTATGCGCTTTCGAGGAGCCTGTAGCTCCGCCACAGCCGTCGCGTCCTGTCCTTCCGCCGAGTAGTATGACAACGTCTCCCGGCTCCGGAGACTTACGGATAACATTTTCCTCCGGTGCCGCGGCAATGACAGCGCCGATTTCCATACGCTTGGCTACATAATTCGGATGATAAATTTCATACACTCCGCCCGTTGCCAGTCCGATCTGGTTGCCGTATGAGCTGTAACCGTTGGCGGCGCCCGTGGTGATTTTTGACTGTGGGAGCTTGCCGGGTATGGTATCGCGCACAGATACGCGGGGATCCGCCGCACCCGTTACGCGCATTGCCTGGTATACATATGAGCGTCCCGACAAGGGATCCCGTATAGCTCCGCCAAGGCAGGTCGCCGCGCCGCCGAAAGGCTCGATTTCCGTAGGATGATTATGTGTTTCGTTTTTAAACATCAGCAGCCAAGGCTGCTCCTCGCCGTCCACATTGACGCGGATTTTAACCGAGCAGGCGTTGATCTCCTCGGATTCGTCCAGTCCGCTGAGTTTTCCCGTTTTTCTGAGATATTTCGCCGCCATGGTAGCAATATCCATCATTGTGACGTTTTTCTCACGCGTGCCGTAAACGATTTCCCGTTTTGCCAAATAATCCTCAAAGGTTTCCTTGATACATTCATCATGAATGATGACGTCATCGATTGCTGTCAAAAAAGTTGTGTGCCGGCAGTGGTCGGACCAATAGGAATCCAGCAACCGGATTTCGGTTATCGTCGGTTCCCGGCGCTCTTCCTCGCGGAAGTAGCGCTGACAGAATGAAATATCGTCAACATCCATTGCAAGGCCATATTCCTTTAGAAATGTTTGCAGCTCTCCGTTATTCATCTGCAGAAAGCCCGTCAGCGTCTCAACATTCTGCGGTATTTCATAATCAGCCGCCAGCGTTTCAAAAACGTCCAATCCGGCCTCTCTGCATTCTACAGGATTTATCACATACTTGCGCACCGCGTTATAAGCTGTGTCGGTAAGCCGTCCCTCGAGATACAAAATTCGTGCAGTTCTTACCGTCGGGCGTTCTCCCTGGGAAAGCAGTTGTATGCACTGTGCGGCAGAATCCGCACGCTGATCGTATTGACCGGGCAGATATTCCACTGCAAGAATCCGGCTTTCCTTCTCCGGTGTTGGCAATTCTTCATATATCACGTCTGTCTGCGGCTCGGAAAAGATCGTTCTTTTTGCCCTCTCGAATACCTCCGTGTCAACGCCCTCCACATCATACCGGTGGAACAGACGGACACCGGTCAGACTGTCAATTCGGAGATTGTATCGCAGATCTCTGCACAGAGACTGCGCCTCCCCTG
>CAKTAA010000045.1 GCA_934526185.1 uncultured Eubacteriales bacterium
TCGCAACACTCATCATTAATTGCTGATTTCCACGCGGCGTGCCACTCGGTTTCATTTTCATATCCAGAAGGCAATACAGGTTTTTCATCAGTATATTTCCAATACTGCATGAAAACACCTTTACATGCTTTGACTTGAAAATCGGGAAACCAACAATCATTTCCTAATGTGCCTCGGCTGGCATCATTTATGTGTGTTCTAATTCCATTAACCAGTGCATATTTCATAGTCGTTCTCCATTGGTGCAGAAGATAAATTTATGCCACCAATTCTATATTCATTTCCATCAAAATTGCTTCATAGCGATCTCCAAAGACCTCGTAGAACCGTCCGAGACCGCCTTTGCGATCGAAGGGGTTCAGGTCAAGGTCGGTCGGCTCAATGCTCAACGATACAGCAATATGGTCTTTTACAAGACGAAGCCATTCCATTTGTTCGTCCGTAAAGTGTACCGCACCTGCATTGCGACGGAGTGTCCACTGCATAAAGTTATAGTTCACTTTGTCTGCAAAGGGAGCAAGGTTATCGGTATATCCCATTTCAAAGCGGATGATGGATATAAGGTCTGCAAGCTGTGCCATCGTGCCACGCCTTACTTTTTCGGGTTTCTTAATGGCATAGCAATCCCATAGACGCTCCACGGTGATTCCTTTGGATTTCAGTTTCTCATAAAAGGCTTTCAATCCATCAATCGCCATCGAACGATCTTTATATTTTTGATCGTAGATGATACGCAGAGCGATAATCTCATCTCTGTTCTCGTCAATAAACTGACGGAAAGAAGATATAACACGGTCTGCATTTTTCTCTTGCTGCGAGTCAAATCCGGCAAACAGAACCTCATCAAGATTGACATTGTCGATGACCTGTTCGTGGCTACGTCGGGTGATTTCAAGGTAGTTACGAAAATCCGGATTGTGGAACGGTGTAACCGCTTCGTTGAGAAGTTCTTTTTTTGCCGAAGCGAGTTGTTCTTCGCTGGGAGCGTCTGAGCCGGTATCGAGCTTGGCTTTGGTTAGAATAACATCTTCATCAAAAGCATTTAACAAGCGTTCTGCGATTTTCCCTACAGGACAATCGACCATTTCTTCTGCTGTTTTGCGCTCGCCTGTTGTCATTTGTGCATTCAAGCGAATCAGACGATTAGCAAGCGAGGTAAGCGTATCTTCGCTCTTGTCGCCCAATGCCACATTCATCATCAATTCTTTCATGCTGACGGTGGGTTTGCGCTCAAGCGTACGAGTATCGGATTTCTTGGATTTTGTAACACCAACGGCATCGACAATAACAAAATGGTCTTTATTATCGGTTGCAGAGGGAGTGACCTTTTGGAGATCATCTTTGGAGAGGGTTCTCGTTCCACGACCTTTCATCTGCTCAAAATAGTTTTTACTACGTACGTCGCGCATAAAGATCAAGCACTCGATAGGCTTAACATCCGTTCCTGTAGCGATCATATCGACAGTAACGGTAATACGGGGATAGTAGTCGTTACGGAAAGAACTCAACACACTTTCGGGGTTTTCCGCAGAATACGTGATCTTTTTACAGAACTCGTTCCCCTCGCCAAATTCCTCGCGCACGATTTGAATGATATCATCAGCGTGACTGTCCGTCTTAGCAAAGATAAGGGTTTTCGGCACTTCTTTACGGCGCGGAAAGAGCGTGGTAAATACATTTTCTTTGAAAGAACGAATCACAGTACGTATCTGACTGGGATTAACAATATCTCTGTCAAGATGCGTTGGCTTGTAGTCCAAATCTTCGTTCAGCTCTTTCCAGCGTTTTTCACGGGAAAGACGGCTTCTTACCTCAATTCGCTGTTTCATAATATGAGCACCGTTCTTGCCAACGTTGGTTTCGATGAGAAAAATATCCTCTCCAACGTTGACTCCATCAACGATAGCCTGCTCACGGGGATATTCGCTAACTACATTTTCATTAAAAAATGCAAAGGTACGCTTGTCCGGTGTAGCAGTCAAGCCGATGATAAAGGAATCAAAATACTCAAGAACCTGATTCCAGACATTGTAAATAGAGCGATGGCATTCGTCAACGATAATGCAATCGAAAAATTCCGGTGGATACTTTTCGTTGTAAACGACTTCTTTCGGTGCTTTGGAATCTGCGGTAACATACTCGTTAAAAGAGATTTCTTCCGCGGATTCATTCAATTCCTCTCCTTTAAGAATGGAGTACATTCTCTGAATGGTGCTGATGCAGATCTGCACACCGTCGGGAATGTAAGAGGATTTGAGTCTATGTACGCCGTAAAGCTGCGAAAACGGGCGAGGATCATCAGTAGGTTTATAGGCAAGAAACTCTCGTTCCACTTGTTCACCAAGGCCTTTTGTATCAACAAGGAAAAGAATACGGTTCATTTTGCCGTACTTCAAAAGTCTGTATGCGGCGGTAATTGCAGTAAAAGTCTTTCCGGCACCGGTAGCCATCTGCACCAATGCTTTGGGACGATTGTCAGCAAAAGAAGTATCAAGATTTTCGATTGCTGTAATCTGACATTTGCGGAATCCCGTCGGATCAAATTTCGGGAAACGCTTCATGTTATTGCGGATGGTATCAGGCTGTTTTAAGAGAGCAAGAAGCGTTTCGGGGCGATGAAAAGAGAACACCGTTCTGGAACGATATTTGATATCGTCATAGTCGGTAAAGCGAGTCAACTTATCTGTTGCTTCATAAGCGAAACGGATACGATATTCGTTTTTGATCCACTTAAAAGTGCTGGTTGCATAACGGGCAGACTGACTCTCGACAGAGGTGATGTTTTCGCCCAACTCGCTTTTCTTGGCTTCAATAACTCCAACCGGGATTCCTTCCAAAAACAAGGCGTAATCCACCGGTCCAGTGCTTGTAGGAAACTCGCGTACAGCAATACCAAGAGAAGCCGAAAGATTGAGGGATTTAACATCCTGAATCGTCCAGCCGGATTCTATTAACTTTTTATCAATTGTAATTCGCGCTTTATCTTCAGGTTTCATAAAACACTATCTCCATCGCATTCTTATTCTGCTGCTTGTCCGCTTTTGATCCACGCATCCACTTCGCTTACTTTGAATTTCCAGTTGCGTCCAACCTTGTGAGCAGGCATATTTTTGTTCGCAATCCAAACAAGCAGGGTATCTCGGCTGATTCCGAGATATGTGCATATTTCTTTTGTGGAGTACCACCGATCCGGCATATCTGTCTTTGTAATCATTTTCATATCTCCTATGAATACAATTCTACATAATACATTATAGCATATATCTCGTTTGTTTTCAATGGCTTTTGTCGGATTTTGTAGGGTTGTAACCGTTTTTTGCTTGATTTGTCACAAATAAAATTCACCATGGACTCATTTTGAATCAATGGTGAATTTTAATTATCCTATTCGATATTCATTTTGTCCGTTGGATTGTCGTGTCCAGTGAGTGTTTTATGTTTGAAATCATTTATTTTAAGCGTAGCCGATATAAATGTCGTAGCAGTCGTTGCCGGTAATTTCTGCCCAGATCCACACATCGGTGATGTCCTCATCCATTGCATAGCGGTTCAGTCGGCTTTGGATATCTCTTTCGAGATAAATGCAATGTGCGCCTGCGCGGATAGGGTTGTCCCAGCAGTCCACCGCTGTGTCATTCAGCACAAGTCCCTTGTTTTCGGCGTAGTTCCTTGCGTATGCGATCCAGTAGTCGATATCGAAAGGAGCAGACTTTTCTATAGGCTCTGGCTCGCTCACCTTCGGAGGTTCCGTTTCGGCTTTTGGTTCTTCTTTTGGTGGTTCGGTTTCCGACGTTTCGCCTCCCGTAAGCTGCGGTATTGTGCTTTCCACGGTTTCCTCAATCCGAAGAGTAACCTTTTCTTCAGCGGTGTTTGTTACAGTGGTCGTTGCTTTTTTTGTTGGTTGCGTCGCTGTTGGATCTATGGCGGTCACGGTCGGCTCGGTTGCCGGTTCCTTGCTCTCGGTGGGGACAGGCTCTTTTTCCTTTTCTGTCGGCTCTAACGTCGTCACGGGCGGTGTTGTTTCGAGTGATGTTTCCGTTATTGCCGTTTCCGATACCGTTGTCGGCGGACTTGCCGTAGGTGGCGGTGCGGTGTTGCTACCGCATCCCACCATACTCACGAGCACCCCACCGCAGAGAAGAAGGATTATTAGTTTCTTCATATATCGTCCACCGTTTCTAACCCTTCCATTGCTTCAACCATTATTCGCACCGCAAGGATGAAGCCATCCCGAAACGCATCTCGCTCGGTCAACCCTGCAAGTTCGCTTTGGCAGTTTTTGAATTTTTCGAAGGTTTCTTTCTGTTGTTCGGTGAGCGTTGCCGTTAGGCTTTCTTCGTTTTTGCATATTAGCTTTACGAGTTTGTCCACTCTCGAACCGCACTTTATGTACCTTTCGTGCGGACTGATGTTGCCGTAGTATAAATCTTCAAGTGTTGTCATGTGCGTTGCACCTCCTTTTTGCAACACAAACACATACCACAACACTTCTCACAAGTCCAGCGATTTTCGATATAAAATTTAAAAAAGTACCGCGTTTCTGCGACGCTTCAATTTGTTTAAAATCAAATAATACAAAAGGCAGCATAGCCATCATAGACTATGCTGCCTTTCTTGTTATCCTATTCGGTTTTTATATTTCTCCGTTAAGGACATCCCGCAGGCGGCAGGGAGCTTTCCTGAAAATGGATCAAATCGGCGAATCTGGAAAGGAAAAAACGGTTATATATAAAAACATCAGTCTACTTTGCCAAGATAAGCCAACTGTTCTGCGGAAAGTTCGTCGATTTTTACTTGAAGTGCCTCAAGCTTGCGGCGCGCAACCTCTTGATCGATTTCTGTCGGCACATTATATACCCTGTGCTCCATACTTTGTCCGTTTTTCACCAAATATTCCAGGCATTTTGCCTGAATAGCAAAGCTCATATCCATAATTTCGGCTGGATGCCCGTTACCAGCGGCAAGATTGACCAGACGTCCCTCGGCAAGCAGGTTAATAATACGACCATCGGGCAGTCGGTATCCAACAATATTGGGCTTGCGTTCCCATTGCTCGACCGCTATATCGGACAGGGCAGCTTTGTCGATCTCCACGTCAAAGTGTCCGGAATTTGCCAAAAGAACGCCGTCTTTCATTTGGGTAAAGTGCTCCCGCCGGATGACATCGGAGCAGCCTGTTACCGTTATGAAAAGATCGCCGAGCGGAGCAGCTTCGTCCATTGGCATAACCGTAAAGCCGTCCATAACCGCCTCGATAGCCTTGACGGGATCTATTTCTGTAATGATTGCAACACCGCCCATTCCCTTAACACGCATGGCCAGTCCCTTGCCGCACCAACCGTAGCCGGCGATCACAACGGTTTTACCTGCAATAATCAGATTGGTGGCGTTCATAATGCCGTCAAGCGTGGATTGGCCTGTACCGTAGCGGTTATCAAACAAATGCTTGCAATCTGCGTCGTTAACATTGATCATGGTATAGTCCAGCTTGCCGGCAGCCTCTCTCGCATACAGGCGATGAATTCCAGTGGTGGTTTCTTCGCAGCCGCCGAGAAGATTTTTTCCGTATTCGCGGCATTCCCCGTGGAGAAGGTGGGTAAAATCTCCGCCGTCATCAATCATGACATCCGGGCAAAGAGACAGCGTTTTCTTCAAATGCCGTTCGTAAATATCGTCGCTGACGCCTCTAAAAGCATTGACTTCAAATCCCATATCTGCCAGAGCCGCTGCAATATCGTCCTGTGTAGACAGCGGATTGCAGCCGGTCACATAAACCTCAGCGCCGCCGGCGCGCAGAGTCATGGCCAGAAATGCGGTTTTGGCTTCCAGATGAATGGACATGGATATTTTTTTTCCTGCAAACGGCTGCGTCTGGGAAAATTCCTCATGGATTGCCTTCAAAACGGGCATGTAGCTTTTCACCCAGTTGATTTTGTCATAACCGGATTTTGCAAGGGCAATGTCTTTGATTTCACTCATATTACTTTGAATCCTTTCTTAACAGTTTGAGATGTTGGAGGATATGTATACAGAAATATAAATACAGCAAACAGTATACAGAAACGTGAGAAATGAACAAGGTGAAACAGCGGGAAAACATTTTCCAAAGCTGAAATAAGAGTGCGATGTCATCCACTGTTTGGCACAGAAGGCTGGGGACTGGTAAAATCAAAAACAGCCTTGCCGTTTTCAAGCTTCAGCGCGGCATCAAATGCCTTGCCGCTTTTGGATTGAAAGCCTTGAATTTTTGAAGTCCTTCCCTCGGAGAGAAGCAGCTTTACATTGGAAAGTGAGATAATGCGCCCGCAGATGACAGCGTTGACTGTAAATTTACAGCCTTCCCTGTAGTTTGCACAGCCATAGCCGAATTTGGTTCGACGTACCTCTCCGCCGCACAGCGGGCAGATCCCAGCTGCTTCTCCGAAGCAACCGATATCTGTATCGGTTTCCGGCGGTAATTGTTTCTTTTCGAATACAGAAGCAATTTCTTTTTCGGCGAGCAGCACGCTATCGCGTACCGTGTATTCACCCCTGTAAACTTTTTTAAGCGCCTGACCGAGTTCTGAGGTTTTGTATTTGTCCATACTGATTTGGAGACGCATAAGGGATTCGATTAGGTAGACACCGTCAGGGAGTATTGTGTAAACGTCTTTTTTGAGTTGTATATACTTGCTCTTTTTGGCATTGTCGATAATTCCGGTTCGCGTAGCCTCGGTACCGAGTTCCAGACCTTCAAAAATTGCCCGGTACTCCTCCTCGTCGTTTTTATCTCCATCCTCATTTTGATCACCGCTGGATTTTGCAGCTTTTTCTTCCTTGAAAGGATTTTTCAGATAATTGTTCAGCGTCTCAATGGTATAGTGCTTGGGCGGGGAGGTTTCCTTTTCCATCGGCTTGAAATCTGTATTAACGGTATCGCCCTTGGAAAGCTTCGGCAGAACTTTGTCTTTTGCAGAGTAATCGTCATACTTTGTCCAGCCCTTCTCACGGATGACCATTCCCTTGAGCGTGAAAGTTTCCAGCTCTCCCACGGCAATTTTAATCTCTGTCCGGTCGACGATGCAGTCCTCGGAGCAGAAAACCGCGACGAAACGGCGGAAAATGGTGGAATATACCTTCATTTCGTCAGGAGAAAGCCTGTTTTTATCCGGAATTTTATAGGTCGGCGTCAGCGCGGAGTGGGATTCAATTTTGGAGTCGTCGAAAATGGTCTTTTTCTTTTTCATGATAACCGGGTAGCCAATTTTTTCGACATTGGACAGTATCTGCCGTATTTTTTCCTCCTCAGCTGTCGCAAGATATTCGGAGTTGGTTCGCGGATAGGTTACATAGCCTTCCTCGTATAGCTTTTGCACGATGGCCAGACTGTCCGCCATGGACATTTTATAACGTTTGCCGAGAACGTTCTGCAGCTTGGAAAGAGAATAGAGCTTGCCCGGCGCCAGCGTATCTTTTTTGCGTTTGACTTCTGTTACGGTAGCGGTTTCCGCGTTGTAAGCGTCACACAGTGCCTGAGCCGCAGCCAGTTCATCCTTTGAAAATTTCTTTTTGCTGGTCAGCTCAATGCTTTCACCGTTGGTTTCGGCGCGGCTGACAATGGCGTAATACAGCTCGGGCTTGAAATTTTTTATCGCCATGTCACGGTCGTAGATTGCTTTGACGATCGGCACAATGACGCGCCCGACACGTAGAAAGGAGCCGGTCTTTAACGTTGCATACCGTGTCAGGTTGACGCCGTACAGCCAGTCGATATAGGTACGGGCAAATCCTTCGTCAGCAAGATGATCATATGCGCTGTCCGGCTGCATCTCCGCCAGAGCCTTCCGAACGGTTTGAGGCGTCTGATCGGGCAACCACAGGCGCATCAGCTTCTTCTCTTCAGAAAGTGCCCGGCTGATGCAGAGCCGGACAATGATTTCACCCTCTCGATCGGCGTCGCCGGCGTTAACGATGGTGTCCACATCCGGACGGTTGCACAACGATTTAATAATATGAAATTGTTTTGTTATGCCGGCATCTTCTTTTTTGTTTTCATCCTTTCGGAGAGCAAAACGAAAGGATTTTGGAAAGCAAGGAAGGTTATCCATGGACCAGCGGGTTCCGCCGCCGGGGTTCGGCTGGTAATCTTCGATGTCGCACAGCGAAAACAGGTGGCCGAATGCCCATGTGATGATCGTATCGCTGCCCTCAAGATAACCGTCGCGCTTGGCCATCGGTCCAATAGCAGCGGCGATATTCCGCCCGAGACTGGGCTTTTCTGCAATGATTAGAAGCATAAAATCCTCATGATTAAATTGTTACTGTATTGGGGCTTGCCCCCCTTCGCTTACCGGCACCCGGTGCTGTAACGAAATGGAAAGGATCAGCGTTGGTTCGGCAAACGGTATAAAAGATATTTTAATCTCTTTGTTCTGCTATCTGCCGGATGAGATCGGCTATGGCGCCTTCGTTGTTGGACACTGTATGCAGCTTAGCCAATTTGTGAATTTCAGCGGAAGCGTTCTGCGGGCAGGCGGAAACATCGGCCTTCGAAAGCATATCCAGATCGTTGTCATAATCGCCGATGGCGTATACTGTAACGGGGGAGCCGTGCTGGGACTCCAGCCAGCGCTTCATCCATTGCAGTTGGGTTCCCTTGGTAGCGTCAATGCTGGTTGCTTCCAGCAAGAAATCCGTTGACTGGGACAGTGCAAAAGCATTTTCACCGGAAAATTCACAAATGCACCGTTTTAGTAAGTCCATTTCTTCAGCACGCCCGTGAAATACGATTTTATACCACTGCGAGGCGTCGAGCGTTTCCGATAGGGCTACAGGAATAGCTTGTTCTTGAAATAGATATAGCCCTTGCCTAAGACTTTCTGTCATTTTAGGGATGAGAAATCCTTCACGGACAGCAATCCGGTATCCGATTTCCGGAAATTCGGAATCAATTTTTTGAAGCAAAGCTTTTGAAACCTCCGGTTCCAGAAACAGTTCGCGGAGCATTTGTTCGGAACAAAAATCGTATATATAACTGCCGTTGCACAGAATGCAGGGAATGTTGACAAGAGATACCGGGACAAGGGTATCCAGCGCTTGAATGGTACGTCCGGATGCAAAAGCAAAACGTCCGCCGTTCGCCGTAAACATTTCAACAGCACGAAGATTGACATCGGGAGCGCGGTGTTGATCGTTTAAAAATGTACCGTCCAGATCGGAAAAAATGACGATATTTTCAAAGTTGGGCATGAATACCTCCAAAGGAAAAACTGGCTTCTGAACTTGCCGATAATTTTTGAGTAAAATAACCGGCGCAATTAAAAAAAGACCGAATTACTTCCAAGAGCGCAGTATCTTTAAAATCCGTATAAAATCAGCAGGTAATTCCGAGGTGAAAACAAGCTCTTCGTGCGTCCGCGGATGTGCCAGCTTCAGCATATATGCGTGAAGGCACTGGCCGTGCAGCAGCGCGGCGTGTTTCTTTTCAAATGGATGCCTGCCGGTTCCATAAACCGGATCCCCCAGCAGAGGATGACCGAGATGGGACATATGAACCCGAATCTGATGTGTACGTCCGGTTTCCAGAACAAACTGCAGATAGGATAGTCCATCGAAACGCTCCAGCACTTCATAATGTGTCACAGCATCTTTTGCTGAATCACCGCTGAGAACAGCCATTTTTTTTCGGTGAATCGGGTGACGGCCGATCGGAGCGTCAACAGTGCCGGTATTTTTTTCGAAATTTCCCACCACAATTCCCCTGTAAATTCTAGACATATCGTGACGTTGGATCTGTTCGGCCAAGCGCCGGTGTGCGTCATCGTTTTTAGCAACCGCTAACAGTCCGCTGGTATCCTTGTCAATACGGTGAACGATGCCGGGCCGTATAACACCGTTGATGCCCGACAGCGAATCCCCGCAGTGATAGAGCAAGGCGTTGACCAGCGTTCCGTCTGCGTTGCCTGCCGCCGGATGCACGACCATCCCCTGCGGTTTGTTTATTATAATGATATCGTCGTCCTCGTAAACGATGTCGAGAGGAATGCTTTCAGCCGTTGCTGCCAGCGGCTGAGGGGCGGGCGGTGCATATTCGATACAGTCACCCGCTTTGAGTCTGTAATTTTTTGTAACGGAAATTCCGTTTACCAAGACATGGCCGGTTTCAATGTCCTTCTGGACAGAGGAGCGCGAAAAGCCGTCGTGTCGGGACAAAAACAAGTCTACCCTTTCGCCCTCGCTGTGTAAATCTGCTGTAAAAAGCAGTGAACCGACAGCTTTAGCTTCTGCCATGTTCAGCATCACTTTCCGCCTTGTTCGGCACATTCGGTTTCTCTTTTTCGTACTTGAAAAGGTATATTGCGAAAAGCACCCCGCCGATGCAGACAAAAGAATCTGCAATATTAAAAATAGGAAAATCGATGGCTTTAAAATGCAGGAAATCAATGACATATCCGAGCGCAAATCTGTCTATCATATTGCCGATGCCGCCGCCAACGATGAAAGACAGGGAAGTGCAGAGCAATTTATTGCCGTTGCGAATCCGCCACAGAATGATCGCAATGATAAGAATTGCTGCGCAGGAAATGGACATAAATACCCAGCGGTGATTCTGCAGCATTCCAAATGCGGCACCTTCATTGGTAAGGTAGGTCAGATGAAAGACATCGCGGATAAGTGGCAGTGTGCCGATGGGTTTCAAATAAGTTACTGCAAAAAATTTGGTGAGCTGATCCAGTGCGATAATACCTGCGGCAAGCAGGCACCACAGAAAAAATCTGTACTTTTTAAAAATATTGCCCATAATCTTTAAATATCCTTATGATTTAAAACTGCCGGTTCCGGCGGCAAGCCGCGTGGAGCCGGCAGAAATTTATTGAATCTTGCTGATAGAATTCTGGCTTTGCTTCCGCCTTTAAAGAATAGCCGTAAAATCAGTCATCCAGAACGGATTGACAGCGTGGGCAAAGATAACCGTCTCCGTCCTCTGTGTGTACATGTTTGCCGCCTGTATGGAACATCCAGCAACGATCACATTTTTCTCCGGCGGCGCGGTGAACGGCTACGCCGATACCGCTTTCTTCACCGATAAAACAACCTCCCGGTATAGCTTCGTTTATTAAAGCAGTGGAAGAAACGATAAAGACAGTGGAAAGGACATTCCGGCATTCTTCCAGTAGTTCAAACATTTCACCCGCCGCGTAAAGCGTGATATCCGCGTCAAGCGATTTGCCGATGATCTTGTCTGCACGCGCCAGCTCCAGTGCTTTCATAACGTCATCCCGCAGAGCGAAAAGTCTGTTGTAGCGAGCTTCAATATCCGAAAATTCCCAAGCTGCATTCGGGGACGGCATATCGTTCAGGAAAACGCTGCGCACATCATCCTCTGAGCTGTGTGGCATCGCCAGCCAGATTTCTTCGGAGGTAAAGCTCAGCAGAGGAGCCAACATGCGCGTCAGCGAGTGCAGGGCGTAATACATGACTGTCTGAGCAGCACGCCGCGTCAGGGAATCCTTGCGTTCAACATACAGCCTATCCTTTGTAATGTCGATATATAGCTTTGAAAGGTCTATGGTACAGAAATTAGAAATTTCGTGAGATATAATATGAAACTCGTACCGGCCGAATGCGGCGTGAACCGTGCGAATCAGGCGATTCAGGCGCGCGAGCAACCATTTGTCGATGTCCTCAAGCTGATCGGGGCTGACCGGATGGGTATCCGGATTGAAATCTGTTTCAGCGGTTCCGAGATTGGCGAGCAGAATACGGGCAGTGTTGCGGATTTTTCTGTAAGCATCGGAGAGCTGACGGAAAATCTGATCCGAAACCCGGACGTCTACCTGATAATCTGCCGACGCAACCCACAGACGAAGAAGATCCGCGCCGTATTTTTTAACGACGTCCTCTGCCAGCACGGAATTGCCGAGGGATTTGTGCATCGCTTTTCCTTCACCGTCGACAACCCAGCCGTGAGTCAGCACCGATTTATACGGTGCTTGTCCCTGACCGGCCGCAACCGAAGTCAGGAGGGAGGATTGGAACCAACCTCGGTACTGATCGGCGCCTTCCAGATACAAATCACTCGGCCACGCCATTTCCGGATTGTCTGCAAGCACGTGGAAATGTGTGGATCCGGAATCAAACCATCCGTCCAGTGTATCGGTCTCCTTTGAAAATTCACCACTGCCGCAGTGCGGGCAGATAAAGCCGTCGGGCAGAATATCGCCGGCTCCCTTTTCAAACCATGCGTTGGAACCTTCGCGAGCGAACAGCTCGGATACTGCGTCTACGGTTTCGGGGGTACAAATGGGCTTTCCGCATGTTGTACAGTAGAATACCGGTATGGGCAGTCCCCAGTGACGCTGACGCGAAATGCACCAGTCAGCGCGTTCGCGAATCATCTGCACCATGCGATCGCCGCCCCACGCCGGCATCCATACTACGTCCTCACAGGCTTTGACAGCGGCGTCCTTAAAGGCATCAACCGAACAGAACCACTGCGGCGTGGCACGGAAAATAATCGGATGCTTGCATCTCCAGCAGTGCGGGTAGGTATGCGTCATTTCTTCGGAAGCGAACAGCGCGCCGCTTTCCGTAAGTTCCCTTAAGATGGCGTCATTGGATTCTTCATAATACATTCCGGCAAACGGACCGGCATCTTCTGTCTGATATCCCTTGTCGTCAACCGGAACGATAATATCCATGTTATAACGACGGCAAGTGACATAGTCGTCGGCGCCGAAGCCCGGCGCTGTATGTACGCAGCCCGTACCACTGTCCATGGTTACATAATCGGCATTGACGAGGAGACTTTCACGATTCAGAAAAGGATGACGTGCTTTCATGAATTCGAATTCGGAACCGGGCATTGTCTTCAGTATTTTGAAGTTGCCGCAGCCGGCAGCGTCCATCGTTTTTTCCGCAAGCGCTTCCGCTACGATGAATATGTCTCCGTTTTCTGTCTGAACGAGGGCATAAGAGGCATCCGGGTGCAGAGCAATAGCCAAGTTTCCGGGCAGCGTCCAAGTAGTTGTGGTCCAGATAACGAAATAGGTATGTTCAAGATCGATACCGTCAAGCTTTCCTAAATCGTCGCATACTCTGAATTTTACATAGATAGCGGTGCAGGCATCCTCCTGGTATTCAATTTCCGCTTCCGCCAGCGCAGTCTCATCATGCGGACACCAGTAAACAGGCTTCAAGCCCTTGTAGATGATCTGTTTTCGATACATCTCACCGAAAACACGGACTTCTCTTGCCTCGAAACTCGGATCCATGGTCAGATACGGATGTTCCCAGTCACCGAGCACACCCAGCCGAACGAATTGTTCGCGCTGAATATTGACAAAATCGTTTGCAAAGGCATGACAGGCGCGGCGGAATTCCGGCACAGACATCTTTTTCCGATCCAGCTTGCTTTTTTTGATGATTGCGCTCTCAATGGGCATACCGTGATTGTCCCATCCAGGAACATAGGGCGTCCGAAAACCCGTCATGGTTTTGTATTTGTTGATAAAATCCTTCAAAATTTTGTTCATGGCCGTTCCCATATGGATATTGCCATTGGAAAAGGGAGGACCGTCATGGAGAATAAAGGCAGGTTTGTCGGCGCCTTTTTCCTGTATCGTCTCGTAAAGATGCTCCTGCTGCCACTTTTCGAGCATCAGTGGCTCGCGCTGCGGAAGATTGGCGCGCATCGAGAATTCAGTCGCCGGAAGGTTCAGAGTCTTTGTATAATCAATTGCCATTGCTTGTGTAACTCCTTTGAAATTGGTATATTCTGTCAAGAGAACTGCCGGTATTATTTTTTATCTGCCGTGCGGTGATTGCTTTCTTCATATGCCGATGCATCGTCTGGATAGACCATCTCAAACTCTTCTGTCGGGGTAAGCTTGTGTCCGACATCTTTACGGCCGTCTTTGCTCTTTGACTGAGCAAAGGATGCAAAATCCTCATCGTCCATAAGGTTGCTTTGTCCCTCGGAAAAGCCGGCGCTTTGTTCCGCCTTTTCGGTATTGTTGAATTCGGCGGCTTTTGCCGGAGCCTCTTCTAAAGTCACGGTTTGTACCTTATTAAAAACCATGGTGTTTGACGCCTCGGGCGCGATTTCACCGAAATCCTGAGGAAATTCCTCATTCAACTGTGTCCGGATCGCGTTGGCGGCAGTTTGGGCATGCTCGCGGTGGGCATCGTCGTTTGGCATGCTGTCAGATGCCGGCTCCGGTAAGATTTCTTCAATCCATTCGATATGACGACGGTATTTTTCAAACAACTCTGCTTTGAAATCCTGAACGCCTGCCTTTATCTGCGATAATATTTTATCCTCCCGTGCGAATTTATCTTCGAAACTCGCCAAAACAGCCTGGCAGTCTGCATGGGCCTGCTTCTTAATTTCATTTGCCTGACCATGCGCATCGTTGACAATTTTTTTTGCGGCTTTCTGCGCGTTGATTAACGCGTTGCGAATGGATTCCTCTTCTTTTTTAATTTCATTAAGCTGGTCTGTTACCGTCTTAAGCCTGCGCTCAAGGTCGTCGTTTTCGCGGTAAAGCTCCGTGTATTTTTCAATAACATATGAGATATATTCGTCTACCTCGGTTGTGCTGTAGCCGCGCATAGCTTTTGTAAAATCCTTGTTTTTAATTTCATGCGGTGGTATCATGCGTGTTTCCCTTTGACCTCTTGATGGAGAGTCTCCTTTCTTTTGGAGTGCTTGGAAACGTAAAGTCTCGATTTTTGTAGGTATCATTTCTGTCCGAAACGGCCACGACAGTATGCCAAACTGCATCCGAATCTATGCGTACAATGCTGTTTTATAAATATTTACGGATGTTTATACGCGCGTTTCCCTTCTTGGTTGAGCCGGTGGTACCATCAAACAGAAAACGGCCGACTCCCTTGACCGAAAGGCAGGCGTCGGCATTGACGAAAAAATCAGGGGCATACACGGGAGTGAAATTCACTTCCACCCGTCCGCTGACAATCATCTGCTTGGCCTTTTCCCTGGAAACACCGGTCACCGCCGACACGATGCAGTCAAGGCGCAGACTGGCAACTGTGAGAGTAAGCATCTCAAACCGTTTTGCCTCGGGGATTTCAGCATCAGATTCCAAAGGAGCAACGGTGACCGTGTCTGCGGAAACCTTTTGAAGATTTTGCGTGACAAAAGTGAGAATGTGTATATGCAAAAAAACAGCCGCAGAAGTCTGATTTAAGATACAGATATCACCAATGACACGCCGTTCCAATCCCAAAGACAATAGAGCGCCTAAATAATCGCGGTGAGAAAGCGCTCGAAACCCGCTGCCGCGAACAGAAAGAGCGGCGACCGGCGCCTGACCGCAACTGTCGCCGCTTTCTTTATCAGCTAATTCATCCCATGCCCATGTGTCTTCTGAAAACAGACATAAAATTTTTCTCTCTGCCTGTGGATAGCCGCCCCAAAACCGAAACGCCGGCATTTTCGCTCCGCTTTGCTTTTCCAAAAATCGGCTGGCTAAAAACTGCTCCTTTGGATTTAGAAATTCAGAATAGACATCACGCCCGACACTGCACTGTGACAAAAGATCCCGAAGACGCGCATACAATAACGCTTCGTCCTCTTGTTCACTTTTTATATTTTTCATCCGAAGCGAAGCCTTTCTCCCAAAGTGTATCAATTCCCATGACTTATAGCCTTCAACCGTATCTGTAAATATCAGAATGCCATAAGAATTGCCTGAATGAGATATAATATAACAAATGATATTAAAAACGCTATATCAATGGGGAACGCATTGAGTCTATCAAAGCGTTCCAGCAGCATACGGACCGGAAGGATTACAGTTTCGGTCGTACCGTAGATGAAATTGACAAACGCTCCGTTCTCATCAAGGGGCAACCAGGATAAAACGGCACGTATAACCATCAGAATGATCATTACGTCGAGAAAAAAGATCACGGCGTTTCTGAGAACAAAAAACAGGGTATCAAAAATAGAAAACGCCTCCCCTTACCGGCCAAAACCGTAATGTTAGTTATGTATTATCCGATTACAGTTCGGAATATAAATCGGCCGACTCCTCTTTTTTCGGTTCGTTGGATCTGAGCTGCTCGCCTGATACATCGACATTGTTGGGTGTGATGACAAATGTATTATTGGCAACACGCTTGAGCTGACCGTCAATGGAATAAGCAATGCCGCTTAAAAAGTCGATCAGCCTGCGGGCCGTCTCCTTATTTGTATCCTCCAGATTCAGCACGATGGTACGCTTGTTGAGAAGGTGATCTGCAATTTGCGTTACGCTGTCAAACTGTTTGGGCTTTACCACCTTCAGTTCTATGGACGAACCGTTTCCGCTCATACCAGAAGAGGGCGGGGCGTTTTTTCTTACATCCTGCGGCGGGGCATCGTAACCCACGTCATAATTGTCATTTTGCGCATCGTCTCCAAACAAATCGTTATCGTATTCGTTGTAGTCCAAATCGTCAGAGCCGACCATGCCCTTAATTTTATCGAAAATCCCCATTTGCAATTTCCCTCCAGAATTTATTTTAGAATCATATTCGAATTTTGTCAAAAGAATCCTGAACATTATTATAGCACAGAAATGAAAAAAATCCACAGCAAACGTTCAAAAAATGGTGTCAGTTCATAAAATATTTACATTGATGCCGGCGATGAAGATACAAAAGGGCGTTTTCCGAATATTCCTGAACCGATGCGTACCATGTTTGAACCGTGTCGCAGTGCTTCGGAGTAGGAATCGCTCATTCCCATTGAGAGGAGGGGATGCTCAGTTTCCCTCAGATATTCCTCTCTGAAATGGTCGTACAGCATCTGCATCTGTGCAAAATACGCGGCATATTCATCCGGCTGCGCAAGCTGAGGACCGATAGTCATCAGGCCGCAGACACGAAGATGGGAAAACGGCGAAAGCTGCCGGTAAAATTCCTCAAGAGCTCCGGGAGCTATACCGCCCTTCTGCGGTTCTTCACCGATGTTGATTTCTATCAGTACATCCATCGTTCTGCCGTGCTTGTCGGCTTGACGATCGATTTCGGCGGCTAGTTTCAGCGAATCCAGTGATTGAATCATATCTACTTTGTCAATGATGTATTTGACTTTGTTGGTCTGCAGGGAACCGATCATATGGACGGATACGCCGTCGAGATGAAGCTCTGGATATTTTTGAACAAGCTCCTGCGGCCTGTTTTCGCCGATACAGCGTATGCCGCCTTCTTCAATGGCGAAATTGATTCGCTGCACATCGACGAATTTAGTGACGGCCATCAGAGCAGCCGGTTCTGACGATGACGTGCGTTCTGATTCTTTAAGCGTTCTGCGTACCGCCGATATATTTTCAAGTATTTCAGGATATTCAACACCCATGGAAAGATACCTGCTATCCCTTAGCCGGATAGTACGGTGAAGGGAGTTCCTTTCTTTGTTATACGGAGGTGATTTCGGCAAAGGCTTTCATGCGCTGTCTGTAAAATATTTACCCGGTAGGAAAGAGAGTTTTATGAAATGATTTTTCCTGCGTAGAGATTTTTCCCCTTGGTTATAATGCTGTCATAGAGCTTGAGTTCGGCATTTTCGTCATCTGCAACAATAAAATATCCGTTAATCTCCAGCATGGGTGTGATTTTTTTAAAAACGACCGTATAGCCATGCAGTACATAAACTCCCTGTTCCCCGTCGACGATGCGTACCGCGGATAGGGGGACACGGAAACCGTTGTAGGTTTGCTGGACTATCTGAACATTCTGACGCCGCAGATAGTTGAAATTTTCAGGAGCGGCCAGCGTCTCAAAAATCAGAAGCACACGGCTGTCGTCCGCCTGCATAACGATGCGCGAAAGTTTGGCGGTGATACGTTTGTCGGAATTGTAGGGAAATATCAGCGTGTAGGAATTCCCTTCGTCATATGCGCGCGCTTCCTCTGTACTGACGACACACCCGACATACCACGCGTAGTCGGTGATGATTTTTCCGGCGTTTACACCGCTTCCGGAGGTTTCCAGAGATAAATCTGCAGAAGAGGCTGTAAGCTGGTCGAACGTATCGAGTGTCATGTTTGCGATTTTGTCGCTGGAAAATGTAGTCTCAAA
>CAKTAA010000046.1 GCA_934526185.1 uncultured Eubacteriales bacterium
TCGGGCTCCGCTTTCTGTAATATTGCGATAGGTCTGATCCAACTCATTTAATTTTTGTATATACGCGTCGGTATTTTCGTTATAGCTCTCGGCATTGTCAGCATCCAGCTCTGTCAAGGCTTTGCAGACAGCCTGTACAATTCGTATGGCATTGCGGGGAGAGGTCCAGACGTGTTCGTCATATTCATCCTCGTTGTGTAAGCTGTGATCATCTCCATCGTCGTGCGCTTCTTCCATGCCCTCGACTGTTTCCTCTTTCAGCGGATCCACATAATCCATCATGGAGAGAACCCTGGTTCTGTCCGATCCAATGGATTCCAATATTTCTTCAATCCAGCTATCCGACTCTCCGCCGGTATAAATGAAAATATCGCAGTTCTTAATTTTCAGAATATCCTGCGGTGTGGGCTCATAAGAATGGCTTTCAGCACCGGGCGGAAGCAGCATGGTTACCTGCACGTTTTCTCCCCCGGTCTGCCGTGCAAAATCATAAGGAGGGAAACTGGTCGTTACGATCTGAAGCCGTTCGTCCTTCACGGTCTCGGAATCTCCGCATCCAAAGAGAACAGCGCAGCACAGTGCTGACAACAGCAAACCAATCCATCTAAATTTTCTCATTTTTTATCTCCTGATCTTTCGCGCAATAAATTAAACGATACTGGATATGATAGGATGATGCCTTTCGAAACGATGCATTATCAAAAATTCAAAGCAGAAATTTCGCAGTGCAAATGGTTTTTAAGATTCTGGCCCCTGATACTCGACAATTTTGCGGAAAATTTCCACATGATAGTTATAAAGGGCTTCAGCTTCTTCTCCACCCCACAGAGATGCAACAACATTCGGTTTACGCAGACACAGTATCGTATGCTCGTCCAGACTGTTGACACCTGCCATATCGCTTCCGAAAGGCAGATCTTTTAACAGAAGGCCGCATTCATCGTATGCATTTTCGGGAACGGTTTCCAGAATTTCCGAAAGCGGCTGGTATAATCCGCTGCCCTTTGTCTGCAGGTACAGTGTTTCGTCGACAAGATAGATAAGATATTGATCTGTCTGCATTGTTGAGTTGAACTGCTGGACGGCGCTGTTGTTAAATTGGGCGTTGATCTCCACCGAATTTTCAGCATATTCGCTTTCACGTTCAGGCGAGACGTAAACGATCTGATTATAATTGATATTTTTTTCTCCGTCGTCGTTAAAATCCTCCGGCATGATTTGCCGAAAAGAGGAGAGCAGGGAAGCATGTCCTTCTTTATCCAAATAAGTAGGACCTGCATAGACGACAAACAGGTCATATGTCTCCTTGTGGCACATTTGCAATGTAAAAACGACACCGCAAATAATAAAAAAGGCAGCAAGCAGTGTGCCCCATTTGTAATGATACCAAAAATTGTCCAGCCATTTGATAAATCTTTTCATTTTAAATGAACTCCTGTCATAGTAATTAATGATATTTTTATTTATACAAAAATCATACTATTCTACGGGTATAACTGTAAGCCGTTGGTTCCGCCATTTTATCTATAAAAAACGATTTTGATAAAATAATTATATCACGATAAAAAGAATTTTTCAAGCTCTTTCAGAGAGCGGAAAACTGGTGATACGACAGATGTATCGAATACAGTGCTGCGCGATCCCGAGATCAGTAAAATAGCATTCATGAACAAGGAGAACAGCGCATATATATGATTTGAAAATATAAGCATTTTGAACCGGACGCACAGAACCAGGCATGATGAGACATGTGATTTCTAAGTTTACGTTTGTTGCAGCTCGGCTGAGAATTTTGTGTCGGACATGCGGAAAGGATAGGGAAGACGATATAAAAATAAAATTAAAGAATGGATATTTAATAAAAATCGTGAAAAATGGATATTTACAAAATATTCTCTCTGGTGTATAATAAAAAGCACCAAAAGAAAGAGTTCCTGTTTCGGAGCTCCGATATACAAAAATCAACAGATTCCGTGACCATGTGGAATATCAAGCAAATGATATCAGCTCATGTGGTGATTATCTGTTGTTTTTTTGTATACAAGCCTCATGAATAAATTGTAAATTTACATAAAAAAGATAGAAACTGTAATATAGTTATGATATAATTAAACAATATATAATTATTTTTCTGACTCTTTAAAGCAACAGCGTGGTAAGAGAAAGCAGAAACAAAAAAGTGAAACTACAAAAACAAGGAGAAATCCATGGCAAAATATATAGAGACCGCTGAGCAGATGGAGCTTTCGTGTATTCCGCTGAACGGAATCGTAGTGTTCCCGCGGATCCCGATCAGTTTTGAAGTAGACGATGCCGGTTCAAAGGAAATTTGTGAAAATGCATCCAGAAGCGGCGGTTCCGTGTTCTTCGTCATGCGAAAGGAATTGCAGTCTAATCCTGTGAGGGAAAAGGATCTGTTCCGTGTAGGAACGATTGGTAAGATCAAACAACTGGTGCGCCTTCCGGATGATACTATGCGTGTGATAGCTGAGGGCGAAAGCCGGGGAGAGGTGCTGGAATATCAGACGGAGGAGAAGAGCCTGAGGGCTAAGATCATCAGAAAGGATCTGTTTTATCCGGACAGCGGGGACATCCGCGGAGAGGCCCTGGTCTTTCATACACAAAAAAACGTAGAAAAATTTGCAAAGTTTATGCCGCGGCTGTCCAAAGAGGTGATCGCGGCCGTTCGTGCTTTGAAGGAACCGGGATTGCTGGCTGATTTTATCGCTTCCAATATTCTGGTTAAATATCTTGACAAACAGGCGGTGCTGGAGGAATTTAATCCGAAAACCAGACTGGAGGTTCTGAATGTTCTGCTGGAAAGCGAAAGCGAGCTTCTGGAAACCGAGGTGCAGATACAAAAAAAGGTGAAGCAGCAGCTTGAACGCAATCAGCGGGAATATTATCTGCGAGAGCAGCTCAAGGCCATTCAGCAGGAATTATATAAAGGGTCTTCTGTGCCGGAGGAATATGAGGATGACGGCTATGAAGAGATGACGGAGCAGGATGAAATCAGCGAATACGTGGAAAAGATCAATCGGGCAACGGCCGGAGCCGCTCCGGAGATCCGCACAAAGCTGATGAAAGAGGTCAAGCATTTGGCCAAAACACCGTATGGTTCGGCTGAGGGAAATATTTTACGGAATTATCTGGATACCTGTCTGGAATTTCCATGGACGAAAACAACGAAGGATCGCGTAGATCTTGCTGCCGCACGAAAAATACTGAACGACGACCATGACGGCTTGGAAAAAGTTAAGGAGCGCGTGATGGAATATCTGGCGGTGCGGAAAATGACACCGCAGATGAGGCATCAGATTCTTTGCCTTGTAGGGCCTCCCGGCGTGGGAAAAACGTCGATAGCATCGTCTATCGCGCGTGCGATGAAAAGAAAGTTTGTAAGATTGTCTCTCGGCGGCGTGCGCGACGAAGCAGATATCCGCGGCCATAGAAAAACCTATGTGGGCGCGATGCCGGGACGGGTTGTTTCCTCCATGATACAGGCCGGCGTAAAAAATCCACTGATTCTTCTGGATGAATTGGATAAACTTACGCGCGATTCACACGGAGATCCGGCTTCGGCGCTGCTTGAAGTGCTTGACGCCGAGCAGAACCGGGCCTTCCGCGATCATTTTATGGAACTGCCCGTGGATTTGTCCGACTGCGTTTTCATAGCGACGGCCAATACGTTGGAAACCATTCCGCGTCCGCTGCTTGACCGCGTGGAGATTATTGAATTGCATACCTATACGCGCGAGGAGAAATATCAGATAGCGCAGCGTCATCTAATCCCTAAGCAGTGGAAGCGCCACGGACTGAACCGCAGACAACTGAAAATTTCGGATGAGGCGGTATATGATATCATCGATTATTACACGCGCGAAGCCGGCGTGCGCGGGCTTGAGCGCGAGCTTGGACGAGTGTGCCGGAAGGCCGCGATGAAGCTGATGGATGGTGGACAGAAAACCTGCGCTGTAAACAGCGGAAATCTGACGGACTATCTGGGAAAACGAAAAGTGCGGCCGGAGAGCATTGCACAGGAGAATGAGATCGGCGTGGTCAACGGACTGGCCTATACGGAGAGCGGCGGTGATTTGCTGAAAGTGGAGGTCTGCGCAGTCCCTGGCACAGGCAAGCTGGAGCTCACCGGTTCTCTCGGCGATGTGATGAAGGAATCCGCAAAGGCGGCGATTACCTTCATCCGATCAAGAGCCGGCGATTTGGGTATAGATCCTGATTTTTATAAAAACCGCGATATACATATTCACTTTCCTGAGGGAGCTGTTCCAAAGGATGGCCCATCGGCCGGCGTTACCGTAACGACGGCGCTGGCGAGCGAACTGAGCGGACGGCCGGTTCGGCACGACGTGGCGATGACAGGTGAGGTTACGCTCCGCGGCCGCGTTCTGGCCATCGGCGGTTTGCGTGAAAAAACAATGGCGGCATACCGCGCGGGCGTTCGTGTGGTGCTGTATCCGGAGGAAAATATACCGGATTTAGACGAGGTGGACGAAACCGTTCGGGGGGGACTCACTTTTGTTCCCTGCTGCCATGTTGATCAGGTATTGTCTTACGCTTTGCTTGAGCGTCCGCAGAAAACGGAGGACCAAATGGCGGTATCGCTTCTCTCTGCAGATCCGGCAGTTGCTCCGGATCCGCTTTCGGTATATTTCCGGACACCCGCAAACCCGTAAAATGCGCAATTTGCATTAACATGTCTAAAAAAATTGTCCGGCAAGCAGTGCTGTTCTGCTCCGCTTGCCGTGCGACGGAGATTCAAATATTTCTGAATTTTGGCTTGAATGTGTGCCTTGTCATGCCTGAGCTGAAAGGCGTCTTGCTATGCCGGGAAAGGAACGGACAGAAAGAATGAAACAACTGAATCTGCAAAGAACCGACTTGCGCATGACGGCAGGTGAAAGCTCACAGTTTCCGCAGGATACCCGTCCCCAAATCGCTTTTTCGGGACGGTCAAACGTGGGAAAAAGCTCTTTGCTCAACGGGCTAATTGGACGCAAAAAGCTTGCCCGTGTCAGCGGAGAGCCGGGGAAAACGATTACGGTGAATTTTTATGACGTGGATGAAAAGCTGTATCTCGTCGATTTGCCGGGATATGGTTATGCCCGGCGTTCCGCGGCAGAAAAAGCAAAATGGTCGGCGCTTGTAGAATCGTATTTTCAAGAAAATCCGTATTTGAAGCTGGTGCTACAGCTTATCGATCTGAAAGTCGGCCCGACAGAGGATGACGATATGATGCTTGATTGGCTGTATCAGACTGGTACACCGTATATCGTTATCGCGACAAAAAGTGATAAACTGAATAAAACGGAGCAGTCACGACAGCTTGAATACCTCCGTTCCTATGAGATGACACTGCCTGAGACGCCGGTGATTCCCTATTCGGCCTTGAAGGGTACAGATAAGGGCAGGGAGGAAATCTGGCACCATATATACCGTGCATCGGGACTGTAAACAGCGAAAAAGGAAACATACGCCGCCTTGAGGATGAGCTGTGAATCCGTTGATAAAGTAAAAGAAAATGGGAAAGGAGAGACGTACGCCGGGGGCGCGTCTGCGTGAGAGCGGCGGAAATCGAAGAGGAAGATGGATTACATTCAAAAATGCCTGGACTGCACAAGAGAGGGGCATCTGACTATCGGCGGATTGGATACGGTAGAGCTTGCGAGAACCTTCGGAACACCCGCTTACATTATGGACGAGGAGGTAATCCGCGCGCGCTGCGGCACATATCTGAAGGCGATGCGCGAGCATTTCAGTACGGATTCCATTCCTCTATACGCCAGCAAAGCCTTATCCTTTAAAAGGATGTATCAGATTATGCAGGAAATGGGCATGGGCATTGATGTGGTTTCGCCGGGAGAGCTGTACACAGCAGCAGAGGCCGGATTTCCGCTGTCACGCGCGTATTTTCACGGCAACAACAAAACGGACCGCGATATTGAGCTGGCGCGGGAAAAGGGTATTGGCTGCTTTGTGGCGGATAACCGCGAGGAGCTTGATGCTATTGAGAAAATATACGGAGAGACTGGTGAGACTGCGCGTGTTATGCTTCGAGTCACTCCGGGCATAGATCCCCATACGTTCAAGGCTGTCAGAACAGGACAGGTTGACTCAAAATTCGGCGCAGCTATCCAGACAGGGCAGGCGCTGGAGCTGGTCAAGCATGCCCTTGGCAAGCGGCACATAGCTTATGTCGGTCTCCATTGCCATATAGGATCGCAGATTTTTGATAGCCAGCCCTTTTTTGATGCCGCAAAAATCATGATGGCGTTTATTGCTGAGATCCTGAAGAAAACAGGAGCCGAAACGGATGAATTGAATCTGGGAGGCGGCTTTGGAGTGCGGTATGTGGAGACGCACGAAAACGTTGATTACGCGAAAAATATCGAGAAGATCGGAAAAATGCTTCATACATTAAGCAAAGAAAACGGTGTAAAGCTGCCGAAAATTTTAATGGAGCCGGGAAGAAGCATTGTTGCCGATGCGGGAATCACCCTGTATGAGGTTGGATCGGTTAAGCAGATCACCGGATTTAAGAATTATGTATCGATTGACGGCGGTATGCCGGACAATCCGCGCTATGCGCTTTATCAGTCGCCGTATGACGCGGTAATTGCCAACCGCGCGGACACAAAGAGGGATTTTCTCTGTACCATTGCGGGACGATGCTGCGAAAGCGGGGATTTGATACAGGAGGATATTCTCCTGCAGCGGCCGGTACGCGGCGATATTCTTGCCGTGCTTGTAACCGGTGCGTACAATTATTCCATGGCCAGCAATTATAACCGTATACCGCGTCCTCCAGTCATTATGATTTCTGAGGGAAAGCCATACGTTGCTGTAAAACGGGAAAGCTTTGAAGATTTGATTCGCAACGATGTGTAAAGCTGCGAATGCTTTATCGGGACAAACGATTTCCCGAATTCCGGAAAAGGAAGCCCCTGTGAAACAGGAGCAAGGATTTGATGATGAATATGCCGCTTATATTAAATGGAATACTGAACGACATACCTGGTTTTCTCCTGCGTGTGCCGATTGTACTGTTTGCTCTGTCATTTCATGAGTTTTCTCATGGATATATTGCATGGAAGCTAGGCGATCCGACAGCAAAAAACTTTGGCCGCCTGACGCTGAATCCCATTAAGCACCTCCATCCCGTGGGCGCGCTGATGATGCTGCTGTTCGGTTTTGGTTTCGCTAATCCTGTGCCTGTCAACACCAGGTATTTTAAAAAACCAAAGCGGGACATGGCTCTGACTGCCTTTGCCGGTCCCGTGTCCAACCTATTACTTGGTGTTATCGGCGGATTTCTGTATCTCGCTGCGCGAAAAATCATTATAACCTCCGGACTATGGTGGAACGGGAGCGAGTTTGTTCAAACGTTGCTGTCCTATACACTTCTTTTTTTCTTTATGTTCTTCCAGTTAAATGTCAGTCTGGCTATCTTCAATATGCTGCCGATACCGCCTCTGGACGGTTCGCGTGTATTGTTTCTGTTTCTGCCGGATAAGCTGTATTTCGGCGTCATGAAATATGAACAAATTATCATGGGCGTGCTGTTTGTTGGATTGTTCTTCGGTGTGTTTGACAAGCCGCTTCTGTGGCTGATGAATCTCGTTGCTGACGGCATTCTCAACCTGTGGTCTCTTCTTCCGTTTTTTCAGTAACACAGCGGAACACAGGGAATCCTGAAAAAAAGCGGGTGAAAGGGAGACGCGATGACGCAGCTCACATATAAAATAGAGTCATTTGAAGGTCCGCTTGATCTGCTGCTTGATTTGATACACAAAAATAAGATGGATATTCTTGACATACAGATTTCCGTTATTTTAGAGCAGTATATGGAGCATCTGGAACGGATGCGGCGGATGGATATGGAAATAGCGGGAGAGTTCATTGTTATGGCGGCAGAGCTGATGCTGATTAAGAGCAGTATGATGCTGCCGAGCAAGGAGGAAACGGAGGAGGATCCGCGTGCGCGGCTGGCTCAGGCATTGCTGGCATATCAGCAGGCCAAAGCGGCGGCGGATTACTTTGCGGAACGGTACGGTGTATACGGCGGTCGGATGACAAAGGATACGGATGAAATTCCTTCGGATATATGTTTGGAAAATCAGGATGTCCGTCAACTGGAGAAGACGCTTATACGCCTGCTCCGTAAAAAGGAACGCGATCTTACGCCGCCGATTGAGCTGATTTCTCCGATTATCAAAAAGGCAATTGTGCCGGTTTCTGAAAAAATCAGAGATGTTGTGCGGCAGCTCTCAAAGAGAGGGACTATACCGTTTATCAGCCTGTTTGAGGAAGCGACTTCCAAAAGTGAAGTCGTTGCACTGTTTATGGCGGTGCTGGAGTTGATTAAGGACGGCAGCATCCTTTTGGAAAAACGTATCGGGTGCGTAGATGAGTCATGGGAAGCGGAGGACGGGGATGAAACGCCATATGAATTCTACTGCACCTTGAATCATGACAAAGAGGACTGGGAAACAGCATATGAGCCGGCAGGATAAACGGCCGGCAGCTTGAAACGGGAGAGTTGATTTATGAAGGAAGCGGATGTAGGGCAGGAGAAAACTGATGCAAAACGAAACAAATGCATTATGGAGGCTGTTGTATTTGCCGCCGGATATCCGGTTCCGTTTGACAAGCTTGCAGATACGCTGCAGATCGATATAAAAGAGGTTCGGGAGCTTGCAAGGCAGCTTGCGGAGGAATATGACAAGGGGCGCGGCGTGCAGCTCCTGCTGTTTGAAGATGCCTGCCAGATGGCAACGCGGGAGGAATATCAGGAAGAAATCAAGCAGGCACTCGGCATACGGCGGGGCGGAAATCTTTCACGAGCATCACTGGAGGTGCTTGCCGTTGTCGCGTATCAGCAGCCTGTTACACGTGCTTATATTGACGAGGTGCGCGGTGTGGACAGCAATTATGTCGTCACTTCGCTTATAGAAAAGGGGCTGCTCGAAATAAAGGGAAAGCTGGATGCGCCCGGCCGACCTTCGCTGTATGGCACAAGCGAGGATTTTCTGCGCTGTTTCGGCCTGTCGTCACTGAAAGAGCTGCCGGCGGTCGATGTGTTTCTCCCGCCGGAGGAAGAGCCATAAAGGGGCGGGAATATCCATGCAGAAAATCAGGGACGGAACTGTCGGCACTTGACGAAGAGATATATTTTGCGTGAATGTATATCTGCTGCCCAAAGAGGACAGCCTCGGTAATCAGTAAAAGTGGAATTGCTTTTATCAGCGGAGGATGGCAGATTTTAATCAGGAATGAACCTATATTCCGAACAGATGCCGAAAAGGAGGACGAATATATGACAGGATGGCTCATAGCTATGGGTATTCTTTTATTTGTCGTTCTTCTGCTGTGCCTTCCGGTTTGCATTTCTATCCGTTACACGGGAGAAAAAAACGGGGAAAGCAGTCCGAACATCCGGCTGCACCTGTTGTTTTTTCGGTTTCGTCTGTATCCCAGAAACAAAAAAATTCGTCTGAAGGATTATCAGATCAGAAGGCTGAGAAAAAAAGGACGTAAACTGAAGAAAAAGCCGGAGAAAGCGGTAAAAAGGGGGGAAAAAAGAGCGCAAAAAACGGAAAAACGAGATTTCAAAGCGACAGCGCGTCTGATTAAGGAGCTGATTCGGGTACTAGCCGGCAAATTGCAAAAATACCTGAGAATTTCAATCGGATTTGCCGAAATCCGCGTGGTCGGTCGGGATGCTGCTGAGACAGCGCTTTTCTACGGTATTCTCATACAGGCCGCGGCCGGTATATGTGCGATTCTGACAAGCTGTTTGCATGTCAGCGCGGATGACTGTCGGAACATACGGATTGTTGCGGACTACACGGCTCAGCAGTGGTCGGCTGCGTTCGAAATAGCGGCCCGGCTGCGGTTATGGCAGCTTCTTTCCGTTCTGGTATCGGCGGGGTTTGTTTTTGCACGGCAGCCTTCAGACAGTGATACAGAGGAAAAAAGGGCGCGCGAAAAAGCGGCGCGCGCAGAAATTGTTAAGGAATTGCGGAGCTGAGAAACAGAACCGATTCCATATATAAGACAGAAAGGATTATAATAATGAAAGCAGTAGTGACTGTCATCGGACACGATACTTTAGGTATCATATCAAAGGTCAGCGCAGCCTGTGCAGAGGCCGGCGCCAACATTATTGATATTACGCAAAGTGTACTTCGGGAATATTTCGCCATGATAATGCTCGTGGATCTTTCACAGATGAACAAACCCTTTTCGGCATTTGTGGACGAACTGCACGAGCTGGGGGCACAGAATGGACTGGAGATTCACACAATGCATGAGGATATTTTTAATACCATGCACAAAATATAATTAAGCGGTGGGAATGAATTCATTTATCGGCGGGACTGCGGATGTCCAGCGAAAGCATTGAAGAAAGGGACTCACCGCTTATTGAAACAGTGCGGAGGGAAATGCCGTCTGTTCCGGCGTACCAAAAGCCGTTTTATCTTTTGCCGGCAGGGAAAGACGTTTTTACGGGAAAGGGAGGGCCGCAGCTTCAGACGAGCTGTGGGGAATAGAATGCTGAATACAGATGATATTTTAGAAACCATACATATGATACGGGAGGAAAAGCTGGATATCCGAACTATCACCATGGGCATTTCGCTGATGGATTGTGTGAGTGAGGATGAAGGGCGTTTCTGCGATCATATTTATGATAAAATTACAAAGCGCGCGGAAAAACTTGTCGCGTGCGGAGAAGAGCTTGAAAAAATGTACGGTATCCCGATTATAAACAAACGGATCGCGGTGACGCCGCTGTCGTTGGTCGGGGGTACACTGACGGAGAGCGGATATCTTCGGGCCGCGAAAACGCTTGATCGTGCGGCGGATGCGCTTGGCATCAATTTTATCGGCGGATACAGCGCTTTGGTTCATAAGGGGAGCACTCGTGCAGCGGATCGCTTGATCGCCTCCATTCCCGAGGCGCTTGCGTCGACCGAGAAAGTCTGTTCCTCGGTCAATGTTGCAACGACCAAGGCGGGTATCAACATGGATGCTGTGGCAGAGATGGGAAGGGTGATCAAGCAAACCGCATTTTTGACGCGTGACAGGCAGTCAATCGGCTGTGCGAAGCTTGTCGTCTTTGCCAATGCGCCGGAGGACAACCCGTTTATGGCAGGGGCCTTTCATGGCGCAGGCGAAGCTGAAACTGTTATAAATGTAGGCGTTTCCGGCCCTGGTGTGGTGAGTTCTGCGATTCGGAGAGCGGGGAGCTGCAGCTTCAGTGAGTTGGCGGATCTGATTAAAAAGACAGCCTTTAAGATTACACGTGTGGGACAGCTTATCGCTCATGAAGCTTCCGAACGTCTCGGCGTGCCGTTTGGAATTGTCGATTTATCCTTGGCGCCGACACCGGCTATTGGCGATTCTGTTGCGCATATACTCGAAGAAATGGGACTGGAAACCTGCGGCGCTCACGGAACCACGGCTGCTCTTGCGCTTTTGAACGATGCAGTAAAGAAAGGCGGCGTGATGGCCTCCTCTCATGTCGGCGGCTTGTCGGGGGCTTTTATCCCTGTATCTGAGGATGCGGGAATGATAGAAGCAGTACAGCGCGGGGTACTTTCTATAGAAAAGCTGGAGGCCATGACTGCCGTATGTTCTGTGGGCCTCGATATGATCGTTGTCCCGGGGGACACGCCGGAGGCTGTCATCTGCGGGATTATTGCGGATGAAATTTCAATCGGCGTAGCCAATACCAAAACGACGGCTGTCCGTTTAATTCCCGCATACGGAAAAACGGTAGGGGAAACAGTCAGCTTCGGCGGTTTGCTCGGTTATGCACCGGTCATGCGTCTGAACGGAGCGTCACCCGAGGCTTTTATCGCACGCGGCGGAAGAATTCCGGCGCCCATTCACAGCCTCAAGAACTGAGCGTAAGTATGAACATGCATGAAAAACACAAGAACGGAGATGAATAAACAATGTTAAACAATACGGCTTATTGTCTGAAAGAGAGAAAAAAACTGAATATCGGTTATTTCGGCGGTTCCGTATCGGAGGGCGCAGGGGCATCGGATCCCGAAAAAACTTCATGGCGCGCTATCATTTCCCAATGGTTCCGCAGACGTTATCCAGAGGCAGAGATTACGACAATACAGGCGGCCATAGGCGGAACGGGGACGGATCTCGGCGTATACCGTGTGGACGATAACCTTTTGGCTTATAAGCCGGATCTTGTTTTTCTCGAGTTTTCCGTAAACGATTCCATCGTCCCCTATTCGGAGGTTCTGCGCAATACTGAGACCATCCTGCGAAAAATATGGCTGTCTCAGCCGAAAGCCGATATCGTCGTGTTATATATAACCAAAAAGGAAATGGCAGATCTTCTTTCCCGCGGGGGAGTATTTTACAGCAGAACGGCACATGCAGCGTTGGCGCACCATTACGGAGAGCTTCCCCAGATCGATATCGGAGAGGCTCTACGGCACGTGATTGCAGAGCATGGAGACAAATGGGAAGCGTACACGACCGATTATGTCCACCCCAATGACGAAGGCTATCGGATTTATGCGGCGTGTGTGGAAGAATGGATGACGCGGTGGCTAGACGAAGCCTTTGAGCAGATATCCGAACCGATTGAAAAGAAAATGCCGGATCCACTGACACAGGGCTTGCGAATGTCTGCTCATATGGAGGATGCGTGGAACGCATCCGGTAAGGGATGGACAAAAGTTAATGATTCCATGTGCGGCCGTTATCCGCATATGTTGCAGGCAGTGGAACCCGGCGCTGAACTTATGTATTCTTTTGAAGGAACGCGGATTGGGTTGTACTGGATGATGGCTGAAGACAGCGGCGATATACTGCTGTCTGTGGATGACGGGGAAGCGATTTCCTATCGTGCCTGGGATCATTACTGCCGCACCTTTGCAAGAGCGGACAGCATCTTTATTCCGGAGGAGCTGCCTTACGGCAGGCATACGATGCGTCTGCAAATCGCCGATACCAAAGCTCCGGAGTCCAAGGGAAATGCGATCCGCATCGGTGCATTCCTTATAAGTTGAACGAGTTAAAAAACGAAAAGCTGATCAATATAAAGCATAAAATACTTTCTCTGAGTAAGCAGGCAAGACGGCGGGAGCCGTCTTGCCTTTTTTCATGCAATGCATATTGGAAACGCCGATTCCGTATCTTTAATTTTATGGTAGTGAAATATTTGATGTCGGTTTTTTCATAAATTATGCCGTATTTTTGAGCTTAAATCCATTTTGGGGTAATATCAATAAATTTAAATTATTGTATTTTTAAACTATAAATTTATAATATATAATTCACACTTTATTTTATATTTGCATATAATTATTATTAATATATTGACAAAATGAATATAAAAGATATAATATATATAGGATGCACTTATATAAGGCTTTTCACCCAAATGGGCTGATTGCCTTTACATGGATGCAGTTGCCTGCATATAGAAGGGAGAGAGCGAAATGTATCAGTAATGAATAACAGGTAGTTTTGTAAGCGGTTTGCACAAAGTTAAAAAATAAGGAGAGGTGGATATGTTTAAAAAACCGAAAAAGCATGGTCAGGTAAAAGTTTTGTCTTTTTTTATGAGTTTGGTTTTGCTGTGCGGAATTTTTCAGGTATCCGGTCTTAAAAGAGCTTCTGTTACCGCAATCAACGACGCGAAAATCAGTTTGGATTTGAAAAACAAAATGGCAGAGATTTCAGACGATGAATTGATTCCTGTCTGGATCACGATGACGCCGGTTTCGGATAATGTTATCAAACAGAAAATGATATCCGAAAAAAGCATGAATCCTGAAGTATATGAAAATGAGGAACGGTTTGAAGCAGAGATTCTGCCGCAGATTGAGAGACAGGTCGAACATAAGTTAGGTTACCAGACTGCGCATGCATCGGCTGTACAGGCGGACAATACCATGAGAACGCCTATTGAAACCGCCGTTTCCGAAGAATATGACGAATACTTAACGGCAAAAAGAGAGATTGTCAAACGCGAGTATTCGGCGTTGAATGACAAATTTTTAAGCGAAAATGCAATTCAGAACGAGAATCGTAAAATTATTTATAATAGCCGATACACCTCGACAATCATTATGGAAGCGACAAAGAGTGAGATTGCTGCGTATAAAAATATGGACAATGTGGAAGAAATCTCGCTTTATGTTGAAATGACAGAAGACCCTATGCTTAGTATTTCATTGGATCAAGTGGGTGTTTATTGTACGGGAGGTACAGGCTACGCCGATCCAAACGGCGGATGGCTTGGATACAGCGGTCTCGGCGTAAAAATTGGCGTCATTGAAGCGAAAGGCGGTCGCTACGACAGCAGCTCGCCACACCTTAGCGGACGTCAAAATTTATACTTCGTAGACAATATTATGGCTGATGGAACACCATTAAATTCGAATGTCAGCCTTCATGCAACTTATGTTACCAGTATTATTGCAGGTAAAAGCGTGACGTATGATTCTGTAAACTATAAAGGTGTTGTTGGAGGCGCTACTGTATATCAAATACCAACGTTAAATTCAACTGATACGCTCAATGCTTTTCAGCAGCTTGCCGATCTTGGGGTTCATGTTATTAACTTTAGTGGAGGTTCTTATACAGGCACAGAGTACACAAATACAGATAAGGAATTTGATAAACTTATTGCCAATACAGGCATTGTTTTAGTCAGCGCAGCCGGAAATCCAAAGGTTGATGTAGCTTCACCGGCGAAAGCGTTAAATACAATCGCCGTTGGAAATGCTGCAACAAAATCTTCTGCGCATCAAGCGGCACCTTCTCCATATAGTATATATTCAACATCTGGTTATGTCGAAGCTGACTATTTGCCGAACAAACCGGATATCTCGGCGCCGGGAACATTAATCAACGCAGTGATGTCTTCAAAATTTTTGTACCCTGATATCGAAAGTGATTTTGATGTGTTACATACAAGCAACGGAACAAGCTATGCAGCACCAATTGTTACCGGAATCATCGCGCAGATGATGCAGGCAAAGCCCAGCCTGAAGGGCAATCCGGCTGCAGTAAAAGCAGCGTTGCTGCTCGGCGCGGATGCTTCAAAAATTTCTGCCACCGACAATCCAAAAGTCGGCGATTTAAGAGACAAAAGCGGGGCGGGACTTATAAACGCGATAGGGGCTGTCAACAACGCATTAAGCGCCACAAAATTATCTATGACGACCACATCTGCTGCAAACACGTCAAGCTTTTATTTAGCCGCAGGTCAAAAAATACGGGCCGTTATGATCTTTGACAAAAAGAATGATGTGCTTATCACTTCGGCGGAGACGATGGACGACTTTGATATTTACCTTATGAACGGAAGTTCCTACAAAGTCAGAAAAGTTTCGAGCAGAAACAATGTAGATATCATTGAGTATACGGCCGCAGCATCGGGGTATTATCATTTCCGTGTCTATCCCTCCAATATTGTTGATACAACGAAAACGCCGACGGTTACTATTGTATATAATATAACAGGATAATATAGGTTAGATTTTTATGAATGAACAAAACATGTGGCAGCTTGAAAAAAACCGGATCGCACTGCCACCGTACGCCGTATTTACGGCAGAATGGAGGTTATAATGAAGAACATATCTGTGAAACGCCGGCGATTTTCTTTCATTTCGTTGGTTCTGCTCATCGCCATGCTGCTGAATATCGCCGTCTTGGCTGAGAGTGAAACGACTGATAGCGGGAAAACCACCGGTTTGGATTCCGCTCTGGAGGAGCAAATCCGCACGGACTATCTGGAAAAATACAAGCTGGACCACCCTGAATCAACGAAGGAACTGACTCCCGACGATTTTAGGGTGTATGATTATTACGGAAATCATAACGGCTACGAAGTATTTGTAATAGGTCTTGCTGACTGGGTGATTGATTTTATGGAGGGAAGACTGGAGATGGGAAATTATATTCTCACTTTGGGCTCCATGGCCTATCTGCCGAATTTCTTTGCCTATAAGGATTCCGCCTTTGTCACCGTTGAGGAAGCCTATAAAACGGGGCTCTTTACCGAAGAGGATATTTACAATATCGGTACTGCCGGCGGCAATCTCAGCACAAAATCCGGTATGGATCCTGCCGTTGAGAGACAGCTTCGCATGGACTACTTGAAATATTTAGGACAGAAACGCCCGGTTATGGCAAAAGACCTGGCGGTCGAAGATATTTTTGTTCGGAATTATTACGGCAGCCACAGCGGCTGTGAGGTCGTTCTGATGGATATCGTTGACGTAATCAATACTTCTGATATATTAGAGCTGGAGATCGCCGGATATCTTTTCACCTTTGCTTCGGGTTCATACAGAGAAAGGTTTCTTGCCTATAAGGATTCAACCTTTGTAACCGTTGGAGAGGCATATGACAAGGGACTTCTTACCGAGAAGGACGTTTATAACATTGGCCTGGCCCATGACAATTTCTTCCCTTTTACCGATGTGGCAAGAGATAGCTGGTACTTTGACGCGGCGGCCTGTGCATACAGAGAAGGATGGATCAAAGGGACCGGCGATAATCAGTTCTCGCCTGACCTCACCATGACGCGCGCTATGCTGACTGCAATCCTGTGGCGCTGGAAGGGCTCACCGGAGGTTTATAAGAACCCGTTTTCAGATGTTGCAGACGGCGAATGGTACACATACGCGATTTCTTGGGCTGCTGCGGCCAGTATTGTCAAGGGGACGGGCGACGATGAGTTCAGTCCTGATGACACTATGACGCGTGAGCAGCTTGTAACGCTTTTATTCCGGTATGCAGAAAAGTTTAACATCGACACAAATAAAGGAGGTTCACTCTCTGATTTTTCAGATGCATCGGCGGTCAGTGATTATGCAGCGGACGCTATGGAGTGGGCTGTAGCCGAAGGTCTGATCGTAGGTGTGCCTGACGGCGGACAACTTGCGCTGAATCCGCAGGGAGGTATTTCGAGAGCGGAAAGTGCTGTTCTTCTCCAGCGGTTTTCGAACATGTCTTGATTGACATTCAAGTCACATATCGGCTTTTGATGCTTTGTTTTCATTTTATCACTGTGAACGCAATCCAGCGGCAGCTTGCCGTCTCATGGTTCTTTGAATACAGGCTGGCACAACCCACCCCTCCGACTTTTGGTAAGCTCCATAAACTGTACTGAACAGGTAAGCTGCGGTTCCGGCCATATGACATCGTGGTTCCCTGCGTCTCAGCAAAACGGAGACGCGGGGAATTTTTATGCCTGTCCTATAAATATAATGTTGTATTTGCGCTGCGGCAGAGAAGCGGCCGGATACAAAAACGCGGTTATTTGATTCTGCGGTAAAAGCCGTTTTTGCGTTCCATAAGCTTTAAAGCAATCAGTTCGCGGCGCAGCGTACAGAAGTCGTCATAATATTTTTGTATTGCTGCATTGATCTCGGCTTCCGGATAATCACGGTCGCGCTCAAATTCCTGTGCAATATACTCACAGACAATTTCGCGCTTTTTTAACTGTGACGGAATACATTTTAACCTGCCGTTTTCAAAAAAACTGTCGATGACTTTCTGTTTATATCTGATATCCCCTTCGGGATTTTCGGGCGGAGACAGAAAGCTGGAGAGCGGTTTTTCGAATATAGCCCGGTTCAGAGAATAAATCATATAATATTGCGTTCTTGAACAGGTAACCAGCCCAGACTGCTCGAGCTTTTTTAAATGAAAGCTGACCGTGCCGGCGGTCAGCTTCAATTTATCGGCAAGCAGCTCTACATAGCTGTCGTTCTGACTCAGAAGATTTACAATGTCAAACCTTGTTTTATCGCCGAGGGCCTTGAAAACGGATACGGCGTCATATATCATTTCCATCATTTTTTACCGTGCCTTGGATACAAAGGCTTTCCTTTATCGGACTTTTTGCGGGTACAG
>CAKTAA010000047.1 GCA_934526185.1 uncultured Eubacteriales bacterium
GAAAAACCAAGAACAATCGTGAAATCGTCATATTTTCTGACAATTTCCGAAAATTTCATGACCTTTTGACCATGAAAACTCTGGCCGCGTACAAAATCATCGCTGGCAAAGATATCATTGATTCGGATATCGCGCTGTCCACACACCTTGAGAATTTTATCTGCGCCGTCGCCCATACCGTATAGGACAATCGGACGGTTCAGAGACGACAGATATTGCCAGACATCCCCCTGTTCTCCAATTTTCTTTCGCATTTCAGTCAGCATCAAAGCAATTCCTTTCGTTCCAAACCGGAGGTTGGACGCGCCGGTTGTTTACGGTATGTATTATACAAAAAATATGCGGGAAAGTCAAGGCATTGATGCGTTCTATATGGTTTTCAAGATGTTGCAGCGATCATTTGTGCGTTTTGCTGAACACATGGCAAACCAGCACATGAAGATTGACAACAATTACCAAATTGTTTGGAATGCCGCTAAGAACATATGGACAAAGAGGACAAATTATGTTATACTGATTCAATCTAATTTTATTTCTTTATTTATAAAGAAAGGCCGGAACGATTCTGATGAAAATTTATACTTTTATTTTAGGAGCACTGCAAACCAATTGTTATTTTTTAACCGATGAGCAAACAAAGAAAACCGCAATTATTGATCCCGCCGATCAATGCGAGCTAATTCTTCAAAAGCTAAAGGATAAAGAACTGGAACCGATTCTGATTTTGCTGACGCATGGTCATTTTGATCACATGCTCGCACTGAATGAGCTGCGACAGGCCACCGGCTGCCCAGTTGCCCTGCATAAGAGCGACGCGGAAGCTCTTACCGATACGAATGCAAACGGTATCCGTCAGTTTTTTTCAAACAAGAGTTTTTCCGGATGTGCGGCAGACAAGATACTTGGGGACGGAGATCAATTATCAGTCGGCAGCGAAACGGTCCGCGTCCTTCACACGCCCGGACACACAGCCGGTTCGGTATGTTATCTGACGAGCGACGCTTTGATCAGCGGAGATACTGTTTTTGCCGGCAGCGTTGGACGGACAGATCTGTATGGCGGCAGCCAGGCACAGCTTCTCCAGTCTTTGAAAAAGCTGAAAAAGCTTTATTTGGAGGAAGGCGATAAAAAATTGTATCCGGGGCACGGCAATCTCAGCCGTCTGTCCGCGGAAATTGAAACCAATCCTTTTTTTGCCGGTTTATAACGAAAAACAAGATCTCCTCCGTCTCGTAGGCGGCGGGTATCATTCACTTTTTTCAACGGTAGTGCAATCTGCCGCTGAAATACCTCCATGACAGGGCTGCGCCCATTATTGAAAGAAATTCCTTTTTCAGGGGTACACAGGAGTTATTCCTATAAAAAATTCGATATTAACGCAGAAAGGACATGCAAAATGGATTTAAATACGCTTGCAGAGCTGTTGTTTCCTGAGATTCAAAAAACGCCGGCGGATATTTTTCGCGAATATCCCCCACGGCAGCTTCCTGAGGGAGCAAAGGTCACACGATTTGCGCCGAGTCCTACTGGATTCGTTCATTTTGGAGGTCTTTTTCCTACACGTGTGAGCGAAAGACTTGCCCATCAGAGCGGAGGTTGCTTTTATCTGCGCATTGAGGACACGGACGCCAAGCGGGAGGTCAAGGGTGCAGCGGAAAATCTGATCGAAACGCTGGACTATTACGGCATTTCTTTTGACGAAGGCGTTTGTGTCGGCGGCGAAAAAGGAATATATGGTCCTTACCGGCAGCAAGCCCGTGCTGAAATATATCAGGTTTTTGCAAAGGATCTTGTCCGGCGCGGATTGGCATATCCCTGCTTCTGTTCCGAGGATGCGCTTGCACAGATCAGAGAGGAGCAGGAAACTCAGAAAGCCGATCCCGGATATTATGGAAAATGGGCAGCGTGCAGAGACGCCGGTCTTGAAGAAACGGCGGAACGGATCGCACAGCATATGCCTTTTGTTCTGCGGTTCCGCTCAGACGGCGACGCCGGGAAAAAGATAAAATTTACAGATTTGGTACGCGGCACCATGGAACTGACTGAAAACGATAAGGATCACGTTCTTTTAAAAAGCGACGGCATTCCCACCTACCATTTTGCACATGCGGTAGACGATACGCTCATGGGAACGACGCATGTTGTCAGAGGTGAGGAATGGCTACCCAGTCTGCCCTTCCATCTTCAGCTCTTCCGCGCGCTTGGCTTCCGTCCTCCGAAATATCTTCATATTTCACAGCTTATGAAGCTGGAGGGCAATGCAAAAAAGAAGCTGTCTAAAAGAGACAAAGGCGTGGATATGAATTTCTATAAAGAAAAGGGATATGCACCGGAATGTGTCAACGAATATGTCATGACGCTGCTGAATTCCAATTATGAGGAATGGCGTGCCGCGAATCCGGACAAACCCTTCACGGAGTTCCCCTTTTCTGTCAAAAAGATGAGCGTTTCCGGTTGCCTTTTCGACTTTGACAAGCTGCATGACGTTTGCAGAAATACAGTCGCCCGCATGTCAGCCCGAGAGGTGTACGCGGCGGTTCGCAATTGGGCAAAGGAATATGACGCTCCGTTCTTTGAGCTGCTAAGCAGGGATCCGGCTTACGCTGAGGCTGTACTCCAAATCGGCCGCGGCACGGCAAAGCCGCGGAAGGATATCGCCATATGGAGCGAAGTCAAGGCTTATATGGGACTGTTTTATGACGAGCTTTTCGCTGCAGAGGACGAATATCCTGTGCAGTTTGCCCGCAAAGACATCAAAGATGCCCTGCTGCGCTTTGCGGACAGCTACAACGCCGCAGACGACTCCTCTGTTTGGTTCGACAAAATAAAGGCAATTGCAGCAGAGCTTGGATATGCGCCGGAAATGAAGCTTTACAAACAGAATCCGGAGAATTATAAGGGAAACGTGGGAGATATCAGCATGTTTCTGCGTATCGCCGTCACGGGAAGAAAAAGCTCTCCTGATTTATACGAGGTCATGAAAGTTCTCGGTTCGGAACGCGTGATGCGCCGCATTCACGCTCAGGCTGATGCGCTTTCAGTTACAGCATAGAAAATTTTCGAAAGGGATGATTGATATATGGAACAGATACCGTCCTCCACCAATTTTATACACGATATCATAGACAGCGACCTTTCCTGCGGAAGGGAAACCGCTGTTCATACACGATTTCCGCCGGAACCTAACGGATATCTGCACATAGGAAGCGCCAAGGCTATCTGGATTAATGCGGGAACTGCGCAAAAGTACGGCGGACTTTTCAATCTTCGCTATGACGACACCAATCCTGAAAAAGAGGATGATGAGTATGTCAAAGCCATTTACGAAGATATCCGCTGGCTCGGATTTGAACCTGACGGCGGTGTGTTTTACGGTTCCGACTATTTTGACAAGTGCTATGAGTTCGCAGTGAAGCTGATACGCGACGGAAAAGCCTACGTCTGCGATCTATCGCCCGAGGAGATGCGCGAATATCGCGGCACCCTTACTGAGCCGGGAAAAAACAGTCCGTTTCGTGAGCGTTCCGTCGATGAAAATCTTGATTTATTTGAACGAATGAAAAACGGTGAGTTTCCGGACGGCAGCAGGACGCTTCGTGCAAAAATAAATATGGCATCGCCCAATATGAACCTGCGCGATCCCGCAATTTATCGTATTCTGCATACACCGCACCACAGGCAGGGAAACAAATGGTGTATTTATCCGCTCTATGATTACGCTCACCCCATACAGGATGCGCTTGAAGGCATCACGCATTCCCTTTGCTCCATCGAATTTGAGAATCATCGTCCCTTGTATGACTGGGTGGTTCAGAATATCGGATTTAATAAACCGCCACATCAATATGAGTTTGCCAGACTGAATGTTACGTATACCGTTATGAGCAAGCGATATCTGAGAGAGCTTGTGGAAACCGGTATTGTTGACGGTTGGGACGATCCCCGAATGCCGACGCTGTGCGGCCTGCGCCGCCGAGGCTTCACGCCCGGTTCCATACTGGATTTCGTAAAGCGGGCCGGTGTTGCAAAGGCTTACAGCATCGTGGAAATTGAACTGCTGGAACACTGTTTGCGCGAGGAACTGAATAAAACGGCGCAGCGCCGCATTGCAGTGCTTGATCCGGTTAAGCTGATAATCGACAATTTGGACGATTCGTACGAAGAGCTTTTCTCAGTTCCGAATAATCCCGGAGAGCCGTCCGCCGGCGAACGGAAGCTGCCTTTTACAAAAGAAATCTGGATCGATCGTTCTGACTTTGCTGAGACGCCGCCGCCCAAGTTTTTCAGACTAAAGCCTGACGGCGAGGTACGCCTTATGGGCGCTTATATCGTCAAATGCGGTGATATCGTCAGAGACGAAAACGGCGAAGTCAGTGAGATACACTGCACAGCCGACCTGGAAACGGGCAACGGCATGCCTGCTGACGGCAGAAAAATCAAAGGAACCATCCATTGGCTATCCGCAAAATACGCAAAGGACATCGATGTGATTCTGTATGAGCGTCTGTTTACTCTTGAAAATCTCAACGAGATGCCTGACGGAAAGGAATACGGTGATTACCTTAACAGGGATTCCGCACGGCGTATTACCGGCTGCAAGGCTGAAGCTTCGCTTGCCGATGCAGTACCCGGAGATACCTTCCAATTTGTCCGCACCGGATATTTCACAAAGGATACAAAAAATCCGAATGCCTTCAACCGTTCGGTCACACTCAAGGACAGCTACCGGCCGAACTGATAAGCATCGGACATCACGGAATTTATAGTTTCTATTATTCGCCGATATATCAAATCAAAAGAATCGAGGTTTCGAAAATGTCTGAATACAAAAAAAATACAGTTTGTGTACAGGGATGTTATCATCCCGGAAACGGTGAGCCGAGAGTGCTTCCGATTTATCAGTCCACAACATATAAATATGAATCGAGCGAACAGATGGGAAAACTGTTTGATCTGGAAGAATCCGGATATTTTTATACCAGACTCCAGAATCCCACAAACGATATGGTAGCGGCAAAAATTGCTGAGCTGGAGGGCGGTGCTGCGGCAGTTCTGACTTCCTCCGGGCAGGCGGCGTCTTTCTATGCCCTGTTCAATATTCTCGGAGCGGGTGATCATATTGTAAGCGCTTCCGCAATCTATGGCGGTACCTTCAATCTGCTGAGCGTCACCATGAAAAAAATGGGTATTGATGTGACCTTCGTTCATCCGGATGCCACAGCGGAAGAGCTTTCCGCCGCATTCCGTCCGAACACAAGGGCAGTCTTTGCAGAATCTCTATCCAATCCATCTCTGGTGGTCCTGGATATTGAAAAATTTGCCTCTGCAGCGCATGATCACGGGGTACCTCTGATTATTGACAATACCTTCCCCACCCCTTTGAACTGTTCTCCGTTTGCATGGGGTGCGGATATTATAACGCATTCGACAACCAAATATATGGACGGTCATGCGACATCCGTCGGCGGCGTGATTGTGGACAGCGGTAATTTTAACTGGATGGCGCATGCGGATAAATTTCCCGGTCTATGCACGCCGGACGATTCCTATCATGGTCTGATCTATGCAGAATCCTTCGGAAAAAAAGCGTATATCACAAAAGCGACTGTACAGCTCATGCGGGATCTTGGTTCCATTCCGTCTCCGCAAAACGCATTTCTGCTAAATCTGGGATTGGAAACGCTGTTTTTGCGCATGGAACGTCATTGTGCAAACGCTTTGCGCGTTGCTGAATATTTGGAAAAGCATGAGCAGGTAGCATGGATAAACTATCCCTCTCTGACTTCAAGCCCTTACTATCCTTTGGCACAGAAGTATATGCCGAAAGGTAGTAGCGGCGTCATTTCCTTCGGAATCCGCGGCGGCCGTGAAGCGGCAACAAAGTTTATGGACAGTCTGCGGCTTGCCGCCATTGTCACGCATGTCGCAGATATCCGAACCTGTATTTTGCATCCGGCCAGCACAACGCACCGTCAGCTCAGCGACGAGCAGCTTGAAGCCTCGGGCGTCAGCGCAGATTTGCTCCGCCTTTCTGTCGGCATTGAGGATTTTGAAGATATTCTGGCTGATTTGGAACAGGCGTTTGTTCAAGCCCGCATCTGAACTAATTTATTTTACTGGTTTTCCGATCTATATAAAAAGGGAGCCGGTGATACTTTGTATCACCGGCTCCCTTACATTCTGAAATATTTATGAGGAAGCATCTGTCGTTAATCGATTCCAACTTTCCATAATATCATCATATTTCTTCTTCAGTATTTTCATATCCTCCAGCATGGCTTCCTTCTTTCTCGGATCGCGCAGAAGCGCAGAAGGATGAAAAAACGCACAGATAGAAAGTCCCTTTTTCTCAAACCATATGCCGTGCTCTGCGGTGATCCTGAAATCAGGCTTGATCAGCTTCATAGCAGCGATTCTTCCGAGACAGACAATCAAAGAGGGCTGGATAATTCTGACCTGCCCGCGCAAAAAGTCCATACATGCGGCTTCTTCATCCGGATTCGGATCCCGGTTTTTCGGCGGTCTGCATTTTAAAATATTTGCGATATATACGTCTTCACGCGGGATACCTACTGCGAAAAGATATTTGTCAAGAAGCTTTCCCGCTGCTCCCACAAACGGTATTCCGCTTTTATCCTCCTGTTCTCCCGGCGCCTCTCCGACAAACATCAGGGCAGCGTCAGAATTACCGGCACCGAACACTGAATGGGTACGCGTTTCGCCAAGAGAACATTTTCGGCATGATGAACACGCCGCCTGCAGATTCTCCAGCCGCTCCGCCTTTGTCTCAGCATTGTCAGTGCTTAAATTATCATTTTTCACCCGGTTTTATCCTCCCGCCCTGAAATTCAAATTCACAATTCAGATAATATACCCACAGCGTTCTTCCCGCAGATACATTCCGCATGTTCTTTGACATACATAACAAACGTATGTCCGCCCATCCGTCTTCCGTATTCTTCCAGCACCGCGCATTCGGACAATCCTGCGTTTCCGCCGACAGAAAAATAGGATATACGTTCCGTAACCGTCAAATAATATTTCACTTGGTGTATATCCCCCTTTAGCACAGCATAGGCGCTGCTTTCACCTGAATATCCGACGCTTTTCAGAAGCCTGCATGCATTCAGCAAATATGTAATATCCGAAAAGCCGAATACGGAGATATTCGCCCGGACTATTTTCTGCGCTTCCGACGGCAAAACAGTTTTTCTTTCTTCGGGCAAAGCCTCCCCAGGCAAGGTTTCTTCCGTTTTTTCAGCCAAACTATCAGCAAAAGGATTTTGGCAGCCGGTCATAATTTGCTTTTGTTCGCCTGTGAGCGACGATATTTTTGTTACATACATATCGCAGCCGCCACTTTTATTGGGATACACTTGTATAAACACTCTGTCGCTGGCCGCGTCGAAGCCGGTACGGCTTCTCGCCTTGTCGAGAATATCCCAGAAAGCGCGTCTGGTCGTAGTATTGTCATAATCGATCGTATCACAGGTAAGTGCGTACTCCGACATATCATCCGGCGTCAGTGTCACCTTTAGTTTATTGACGCCAATCAAATGCAGTTCCATGAAAATCTTTCACTCCGTTTCCTTATCATTTGGCAAAATACAAAACACCGATGCATTTCACTATCCATTATAAGCAAAAACGAAGAAAATTGGAACCCACAATTTATGGAAATCTCATTTGCACAAGCCTAAAAGCAGACCGACGGCTACAAACGTTTATCCCCCTTTAGTTGTCCTGATAGAGGGGATGTGCGGTACAAAGCTTTTCAACTTCACGGCGAATCTCATTCGCACTTGCCTCAAAGTCGGAGGCAGCCAGCTTTATCAGGTGTCCTATGACTTTCATATCCTGCGGCTCAAAACCGCGAGTTGTAGCCGCGGGGGTACCGATTCGTACACCGCTGGTGATAAATGGACTTTGCGGATCGTTCGGAATCGCGTTTTTATTGACGGTGATATATACCTCGTCCAGACGCCTTTCAAGCTCCTTACCGGTAATTTGGAATTTTCTGAGATCAACAAGCATCAGATGGTTGTCCGTTCCCCCCGATACAAGATCAAAGCCTTCGTCCAGCAATGTGGCCGCCAATGCTTTCGCATTTTCGATAACATGCGCTGCATAGGTTTTAAATTCCGGCTTCAGAGCCTCTCCAAAGCAGACTGCTTTCGCCGCAATAATATGCATCAGCGGACCGCCCTGAATACCCGGGAATATCGCCTTGTTGATCTTTTTCGCCAGCTCTTCGTTGTTTGTCAAAATCAAGCCTCCGCGGGGACCGCGAAGCGTCTTATGCGTTGTGGAGGTGACGACATCAGCATACGGAACGGGATTCTGATGCAGTCCTGCCGCGACAAGGCCCGCGATATGCGCCATGTCAACCATAAGGTATGCACCGCACTTTTTCGCAATATCGGCAAATCTTTCAAAATCCAATGCGCGCGGATATGCGCTTGCACCGGCGACAATCAGCCGTGGCTTTTGCTCCATTGCCATCTGCTCCAAAAGATCATAATCAATGCAGTGCGACACATCGTCAATGCCGTACGGTACAAAATGGTAATATAACCCTGAAAGATTAACCGGAGAGCCGTGTGTCAGATGTCCGCCGTGCGCAAGGCTCATTCCGAATACGGTATCACCCGGCTTCAGCAGCGCCAGATACACGGCAGTGTTTGCCTGAGAACCGCTGTGCGGCTGCACGTTGGCATAAGCCGCTCCGAAGAGCTGCTTCGCCCGTTCCATAGCGATATTTTCCACTATGTCGACGCATTCGCATCCGCCGTAATATCTTTTGCCCGGATACCCCTCCGCGTATTTATTTGTCAGCACCGACGATGCTGCAGCCATCACGGCGGGAGATACAAAGTTTTCAGAAGCTATCAGTTCTATGCCTCTTTTCTGCCTTCTGTACTCCGCTTCAACTGCTTTCCCCACTTCACCGTCCGCTGCTTTTAAAAACTCCAAATTTTCTGCTATCATATGAACCTCCTTGCGCACTGACGCGAATTTACTGTGTTTTATTTGTCCAATAAAAATAATATTGCTATATTTTTTTTATTATATCATATCTTGTAAAAAAATACAAGAAACACCGCAAATAAAATTGTTTCAAATCGCTTGATTCTCCTTCTATAATACAAAAACAATAAAGGATCCCGCGTTTTATGTGCATAGCTTACATTTGTCAAGCTGTAAAGCTGTCGTTTGCATACACCGTATTTTGCATACTGTGTCAAAATGCAAAGAGTTTCATGTCATAATCTGTTGTTGCGCAAACGATAACCCAAATACAAACAAATACAGCCGCAGAGCAACAATACATTTGCTCTGCGGCTTGTTGTTTTAAACACTCCTATTATTTGTCGGCACAGGTATCATCCGCACAATATTCCTCATGGCTATAGCGTCTATCTTTATCGTAAGCAAGGTACACTTGGGGCGTGATATCCGCCTGACCTCCCTCCATCAGCAAGACATAAACCTCCATATCCTTTCCGGCATATTCCTGCTGCATAGGAATATAGAATGTGTTGTTTTCATCCGAATAATGTACACAAAATTCCCACACATTGGAGGGATACGATGTTGCGCGATCCGGCGCTCCGATGTATCTGTCACCGATTTTAGCTACAGCATAAGCCTTGTTGCTGCCATGCTTTCCTTCAACGCCTACGCAAAGATAGCTGCCCGGCACATAAGTATCAAGACGGACAGTATTTTTCCATGCAGCAATTACCGGCTCGACATCATACGGAGAGAACAGATTGTTTGCGCGCGGGTGTTCAAGGGAAATCAATTGACCGTTCTTATAGAACGATACATTATAGATCCGGTTCATGGGCCTCGGCAGCCGTACATATCGGAAGGGAGAGCCGCTCAATTTATAGGTTACGCGGACACGGTCACCTGTTAGCATGAACAGCGTATGTACTGGACTCTTAACCGAAGGGACATCAATATTCTCCGCTAATATTTCCTTCTGTTCCAGACGGAAAGGAGTAAATTGCTTGAGATCAGGAGAGACATCGCCTGTCTCAGGGATCGGCATTATCTTGTGAACTCCGTCCGGTCCATCAGGATTCTTCTCAAGTGACGCCTCATATGTACAGAAGCACGTGATTTCCATGGTGTCTGCATCGATTACATCGCCGCAGTCGATTCGCAATACACCGCCGTTCAGACGCATATCATGCCATGCCAATGAATTTCCGTCAAACCAAGTATCGGGGTTTCCATCAAACAGAATATTGTCCTCAACACCGCGCAAACGATACGTTTCCTGTTCGAAAAACATACGGCGTGCTTTGTTGACCTCAGGAATTTTTGACGGACCGGAGCGCTGCAGACTTCTCCATTCAAGCGAATTGTTGTCCGCAGTAAAGACCGTTGTTTCATATAGGGTTTCCGCATCCTCCGGAACCTCTGTTTTCAAAAGCTCACAGAGATAATCCGGCTCCTCTTTTCCCGTTCCGCCTTCGCCGAAAGTAACCTGTTTCTCACCGATCAGTTTGCCGCAACCATCATAATGCTTTGCAACCGCCGTATGGCCGGGAAGTCCGAGCAGCTCAAAATGTCCCGGTGTCGTCCGCCTGTAAGGACAGCCTATGATATAATCCTCCGCGTCGTCAGCAGCATCAGATGCGATATCAACAAGACAGCTTCTAAATGGCAGAACCGGGATCATGACTGTCTCTCCCGTTTTGAAATGACCGACGACTTCTTCATAAGGATGTTGGATTTTCACAAGCACCTTACTGCCTGCTGTCAGCCCGATCTCTTCGTCAAGCTTGACCGGTATTTCTATGGTATTCCACGAAATATTGCGCAGCGTCAGGAATCTATGACTCTCTGAACCGCGGGATACCGCAAACATTCCGTATTTCTCGTCTAACTCTTTGCCGTTGACCAAAATAGCGCCGTACTTTCCATGTAGATTATAAATACGGGCCAGCTTTGCCAGCTCGTCGTCGCGGAGCAGCCAAGGATTTCCATACATTTCAGGGGCAAGGATCATACAACGGTTGAACGCCTGCAAAATCATATCATCCTCCCAATAGTCAAGGCAGGAGGAGATACATACGCCGTGATCTTCAGAAAGTCTTTTCAGTTCCGGTGCATAGCCGCGGGACATAACCCTTGCCCTGTGATGGGGCGCCGTACAAATATTTGTCAAAAATACATCCACATAGGTCTCCGCACCTTCCCACAGGAAGGTTGTAGAGCGATCCTTGGCAATTCCCAAGTCAAGTCTGTGATTGAGCAGGATAAAATCCGGGCAATAGCTGCGGCATTCGTCCAGTGTATCGCGGAATACCGCCTGTTTTTCCGGTCGGAGGCAGCCGCACACGCCGTCAATTTTCAACAGCATAAAATTATAATCACGGCAGAGGGATACCAGCAGCTCACGTCTGGCAGCTTCCTCCTCAGGCGTGTCTCCAAAGCCGTCAGGACCGCCCCATATTCCCAGCCGGATACCGGATTCTTTTGCCTTATCTACTATAGGACGGAAACCGCGCGGAAACTGCCGTTTGTACTTGGCATCCTCAAAGGTTCCGTAGCCGTCTCCGGGATTATCGAGATTTCCGGCGTCAAAAGCGTAGATTTTCAACTGCATGCCATAGGTTTTGTTGAGATATTGAAAAAAGTCGAGATTTGCCAGTGTCTGTGCTTCCGTTGAGCCTTCATTTGTATTGTTGATCCACGAAAAATACTGGGGTACCGATGGAGTCTTTTCAGTTGCACCTGCATTTACAGCCATAAAACACCTTTTGTTGAAAAAGCAACATTACCCTTCCCCCGGCAAAATTATTCTGATAATTTCCGGCTGCCGGGATACCGCTGATAGTAAACTCATAGTTTCATAATTATTTCGAATAATAACCCCCGCAGTTTCGATTTAGACTGACCGAAGCTCAGTCGGCAGAAAATGCGGTTTATGGCAAATATACAAGCTTTACAGTGATGTAAACAACGCCATGAATATTTTACCATATTCTACGCTGTTTGTCTATTACTTTCCTCCAAAAAATTAAAAAACATAGAAAATCCTATACGGAATGCATAGAGTCTGTCGGGACGGTCAATAAATAATAGTAGCCGGATGCCAACCGGTTATAACACGTTTATAAGCATTATAAAAATGGAGGCCGACTAAAATGTATCATCAAACCCTGAGAACTTTTTTTATGTATCTGTCCCTCTTTCTGGTCGGCGGTTTTATTTACGGAATCATTGAGGTGACCTATCGTGGTTATACTCACCCGAGTATGTTTATTCTCGGAGGTGTCTGCCTAATTCTTATCGGACTTATGCGCCGGTATTTGCCGCCGCAGACGCCCTATGTTGTATTGCTCCTGTTTTGCGCAATTCTCATCAGCTCATTGGAATTTTTTACGGGCATTTTTGTAAATCTGTATCTGCATTTGGATGTCTGGGATTATTCATCCATGCCATGGAATTTATGGGGGCAGGTGTGCCTGCCGTTTTTCTTTCTCTGGTTTCTCATCTCCGTGCCTGCACTGTCCGTTGACACGCTAATCCGTCAAAAATGCTGGAAACAAAAGAGGTTGGAATTTACAGAAATTGAAACTGCTGAAAATGAATGGGCTAAAAATACGGTTACGCCTGAGGGCTGAAGCCGTGAGTGCCGTCAGACTTACCAATTTAAAATAAATATTGTTCCTTTGCTGCGATCATTCAAATCGCAGCCTTTTTTTCAAAATTATTTTTAAAAATTTTAGAGCCCGACTCTGTATTTCTGCCATTGTACTTTGCGTTGATTTTTTCAACCGAAATTCTATTTACCGGTTATTGATAGATGGAGAGGAAAGCGTTATAATAAAAACAGAACAGGGCCTTGTTACTTTTACTTATGAGAGGTTATTATGGAAATCAAAATTCAGCAAAAGCTCAGAGAACTGCGAAAAGAAAAAGGTAATACGCAGGAAAATCTGGCTCAGTATCTCGGTATAACCGTTCAATCCGTTTCAAAGTGGGAGCGCGGGGATGGAATGCCTGATATCAGTCTGCTTCCCCTATTATCGGCTTATTATAACGTGAGTATAGATACTCTTCTCGGAGTAGATGAAAATGCAAAAAATATGCGAATACAGGAAATCACTGATCAGTATAACGCGATTCGTCGCTGCAAACCCAATCCGGACGGAACTCTGGTTATCGATCACAGTATTGACGCCGGGATCGTGCTGCTCAGAGATGCTGTGAAAGAATTCCCCGATTGCTGGTTTTTTCATCAGCTTCTTGCTTCTGACTTGTGGTGGAAAGCGAAATCAAGCTCTGAAACAGATAAAACAGCTTTTCTGTCCGAAGCTGAAGTCCTGTGCGATAAAATTATGAAAAAATGTACGGAAAACCGGTGGAGAAATTGCGCCAGCTCCATTTTATGCATGATATATATTGACAGCGGAAGAAAAGACAAAGCACTTGAGAATGCTTGGGAGAGCGCTGATTTTGTAGACTGTGCAGATTGGAAGCTTGCGAAAATCTATGAGGGAGAAGAACTGAAAAAGCAACTGCGCCGAAATATTCGAGAGCTTACGCGTCTCTTGTATTTGAGCATTAACCTAATGCGGGACACGGGTGGAAATTTTGACTTCACGCGGGAAGACGAGGCGCTGAACGTACAATTTCAAAGGATTAAAGATAGCTTTGATTCTTGACAATCCGGCTGACAACAGGATATGCGAAATCAATCAAACTGAGTAAAACATCACCATTACCACAAAGAGCGGTAATATATATTCAAAATCTAATGGACATCTAACGGCAATCCGAGAAATTGGTTTGCCGTTATTTTGCTTGAATTTTTATAGACAAAATTAATTTTATGTGGTATAATTACTATATATACATATAGTATGGGAAAAAGTGTGCCTCGGCGACACAATGACAAAATCATATCTACCGAAGGAGTGCGAGGGAAGGTCAATAATGTAGGAATTTCTATACTTTCAATCGCAAAAAGGAGCATTATAATGATATTTGACCCGAATCAAACCGAATTTATTAGCGAATATCAGCGTGTTGTCTGGATGTACGGAACGCATATCGTCCCTCTTGAGATTTCTCTCGCAAATATTGATGATCCGGAGATTATTGACGGCTGTACACAGGTTTTTAACTGCACGATGGAAATTCTTGAGGATATGTACAATAATCCGGATGACTATTGTCAGGAGCGTCCGCGCTGGTACACAAATGATTATTTTGCGTGGTTAATAACAGGCAAAAAGCCGATAAAGCACCACAACGATAATTTTAAGCAATATCTGAGGCGGATACACCAGTTCGGCTTTACTTATGATGAGGAGAACAAAATGCTCAGTAACGACCGATATCCGCGATTTGTTGAATATTTTGAATGGCTTTTACAGCTTGCAAAGGATAAGAAGAAAAACTTGGGCGGATATACTGACCGTCGTGATTTTCGTTTGTTAAATGAAAAGATTAATTTGTCATTCAACGATATACTTTACTCGTTATCAGATATAAATGGGGAATATGCAGTTGAATTGCATAATTATGCCGTATCAAAAGGATTTAAGATTGAAAAAAAGGATCCGTATACATTTCGTTATCTTTACAAAAAATTGTATTCGCTCGAGATACACAACAATCCTTTTAAAATAGTAATACCATATAGATTAGACAATGGTAAATATGTACCGAATCAATTTGAGCGGTTTTTGGCTGTAGTCGAAGCAGAGCCGGATTGTGATGAACTCTTCCGTTATATACAAGGCGGCGCATATGTGTGCAACGCATGCGGAGGTAAAAAAAAGGCAAACCAACGATGTGGCAGATGGGTGGATATTCATGGAGCAAGAAGACTTATTTCAGTGTGTCGTCCCGCGATAAGCAGATGCCGCAGAGGTTTGCATAACACAGCCTATACAAATTATGATATTAAGATGCTCAAACGTATGATTGATATAAGAATCGTTCAAATAGACGATTACTTGGAAGATAATTAAGATGCAAAAACGGTAAGCAAACTGAACTGCCTTAAATTATGCGGGCAGTTCAGAAATGCTTAATGTTTGTAACCAATTTTAGCTGGTATCCGGCGGAAGATATGATGTCGCTTATTGGTAAATCTATCCCACAAAAAATAGGAGTAAAATTATGCAAAAAAACCACAACAATTTCAAACAATTTCCCATCGGGTTTTATGGGATTGTCGGTTTTGTTTTCAGATTTTGCACCTGTAGAATCTGAGGTTGCAACCTATGATGCTCAAAAAGCAGTGCATATAGCATTGGAACAAATTTTGTCCGCCTCGGAAAATGTTCTATCCCTTTTGGAACTTTCAATGGATGCCGATCAGGCATATGACTGGAATAGTTGCAACAGCCTCATGCCCGAATTGAACGAGATCTATGCCAAGTGTTACAAAAAAACTAACCGATTTCTATTTTTTCCTTTATGTATATCGCCAATCGAGGCCAATGGTCACAGAACTGCTTGAAAATGTCGTTCGCTACGAAGGCAGAATAGCACAGAGAGCGAAAGAAAATTCGTCAGACGGCTGACAAGTTTGTGAAATCGCTGGAAATCCGCCTCATGTTGTGGTATTAAGCAGATGTTATACACGGGTTGTTTCAGCTGAAAGGAGCTAAATGAAACAACAAATATACAATACAGCAATCTATTTATGACTCAGCCGTGTCGACGAGCTTCAAGGCGAAAGCGGAAGTGTCTCGACTCAAAGGCAGATGCTTACCCAATATTGCAGAGAAAACGGACTCCGCATTTATGACTAGTATGTGGATGACGGTTACAGCGGTACGAACTTTGAAAGACCGAATTTTCAGCGTATGCTGGATGACATTTAGGACGGCAAAGTAAACTGCGTAATCGTAAAAGGCCTGTCCCGACTTGGCAGAAACTATGTTATGACGGGACAGTACACCGACATCGACTTCCCATCTCACAATGTTCGGTTTATCGCCATTGCAGACGGTGTTGACAGTAACAAGGGCGAAAGCGAAATCTCAACATCTTAAACGAAATGCACGCAAGACAGACCTCGAAGAAAGTCAAAGCGGCACTGCACACCAAATTCGTGAATGGTGCGCATTACGGTGCCTATCCTCCCATCGGATATATCAAAGCCCCCGACCAAAAGGGACGTTTGATACCCGACACCGATTATATGTGGATCGTGGAAAAAATCTTCGACCTTGCCGCCCACGGTAACGGCGGCGCAAAAATCCGCCGTTTGCTTGAAGAAGCAAAAGTCCCACGCCATCATGGCTCAACTTTCAAAGATACGGAACTTTTGAACACGTATTCAAGGATCAACCCGAAAGTAAGCGGTATCAATGGACGATTGCACAGGTCAAGAAAATTCTGTCCGACGAGGTATATCTCGGAAACAGTATTCACAACCGTCAGGCACATATCTCTTTCAAAAACAAGAAAAAGATTCGTAGGTCGAAAGAGGAATGGTTCAAGGTTGATAATACCCATGAACCGCTCATTTCAAAGGAACTTTAGGATCAGGTTCATGCACACGTCAACAGCCGCAAAAGACCGCAGAAGAACGGCGAAATACAGGTGTTCGCAGGAACTTCTCAAATGTTCGGGGTGCGGTTGAACGCTTCGGTATATGCACAACAAACCTTCCTACTGCATTAAGGAGAGAAGAATCTTCTTCTGCACCACGTACAGTCAATACGGCAAGAAATACTGCGGTATCCATTATATCAAGTACGAAACGGTATATGAGAGCGTATTATAGGACTTGCAATATTGGTGCAGATATGAACACGCCGACAGGAACGGGATACTGAAACGAATCCTTAAAAGAGGAGACGAACACCGTGCAGCCGAAATCAGCCGAGCAAAGAAAGAGCTTGTAAAAGCCGAAAAAGGCCTTGCCGAGCTTGACGATCTGTTTGCCAAGCTCTGTATGAGGACAGAGCGAAAAACGCCGTATCCGAGCGAAATTACGCCATGCTCTCAAACCGCTATCAGGACGAACAGTTAGAGATTGAGGCAAAGATAAAGGTTTTACAGGACAAGCTGACACAGACGGTCAAGGGCAAGGAAAATGCGGAAATGTGGATTGACCTCATTTCAAAGCATACTGAGATTACCGAGCTGACCGCACCCCTGCTCAACGAGCTGATTAACAAAATCGTGGTACACGAAGCCACAAAGGACGAAATTGGTAAAAGACAGCAACTACTCGAAATTGATTACCGTTTTGTCGGAACGATTGATTAACTAACCCACAAATTCCGATTTGCCCCCAAAAAGGGCAAATCTTACATACTGTATTCTTAAATATGCGAAACGCATAGATACTCTTCTCGGAGTAGATGAAAATGCAAAAAATATGCGAATACAGGAAATCACTGATCAGTATAACGCGATTCGTCGCTGCAAACCCAATCCGGACGGAACTCTGGTTATCGATCACAGTATTGACGCCGGGATCGTGCTGCTCAGAGATGCTGTGAAAGAATTCCCCGATTGCTGGTTTTTTCATCAGCTTCTTGCTTCTGACAAATCAAGCTCTGAAACAGAAAAAACAGCTTTTCTGTCCGAAGCAGAGGCCCTGTGCGATAAAATTATGAAAAAATGTACGGAAAACCGGTGGAGAAATTGCGCCAGCTCCATTTTATGCATGATAT
>CAKTAA010000048.1 GCA_934526185.1 uncultured Eubacteriales bacterium
CGGGAAAGCGAATGGTATCAGCAGATCTGCAGCGGTGAGAGCACTCTTGCAGATGCCATCATGGATCGTATTTCATACGACTCATATAAAATCAACATCGAAAGCATCGATCCATCTAAAGACCTTTCCATGAGAGAGGTATATGGTCTGAATCCTGCTCAGGCTGAATAACTATCAATAGGTGGCTCCGTTAGTCCGGACAGGTGGCTCTCGCCACACCGGACTGGCGGCTCCGCCGCACTGTAATATTCACCATACATCTCGTTGGTACATTCCGTGAACTTTTCGAGAATCTCTATTTCCTCGTCATTCAGACGTTTCTTCAGATCTTCCTCGTGCCGCACGATGTAACCAAGCAGTTCAGAATACTTGCTTCCTTTCTTGAAGTCCCTCTCGCACGGGCTGATGTTACCGTACCATAATTCTTCAATAATGTTCATTCTGCACCTCCGTGATAAAGAGAGAGCGGCTCCGCATCGGGAAATCCCGATTCAGAACCGCTCTGTTTTTGTTTTTGCTATTTACTTTTCTTTTTCGTACCATATGTACTACCTCCTTTTCTTGGTAGCACACACAATATCACAGAAAGGGACGGAAGCCCAGAGAAAATCTAATATAATAACGATTATTTATTATATACCAATCTCTTTCAAGTCCATTGCTTCTTGTTCCAATTTGCAATCGTTATCCAACATGAAGCGAATCGTATCTTCATATTCAGAATCCAACAACATAGCAAGCCTTTTCTTGTCGTTCTCGGTTAATTTTTTTGCAAACGCAAGGTTTTCTTTCAAGGTCTCGGCATCCATTTTGTAGGGTCTGAAGTTGATCTCTGTTCGTTTGCGCAAATGCTCGAGGATATAGAATCCTCCTGCATCGATATCACCGAAATGCAGAAAAATCTTGTTTGGATTTTGATTATAAACTCTTCTTATGAAGTTTCTTCGATTTGTATTATGATATCCGCCAAGATAGATTGCGAAAGCATCCGTACAATTGAACGCATTGAATGTTGTCAAGTTTTCAATAGTGATAACAGTACTACCTAAAACCTCAATAGAGTCAATATTTTTCAACATAACAGATGATATCGCAATATCACCATCCATTTTTGAAAAATCAATCTTCTGACCGCAAATAGATATAGTACCCGCACCTTTGAAATAAACATGACCGGGATTTTTTACGATGCTCAAATCAGCAAGAAGTGTTTCTTTTTCCGGAAAATCACCGTACTCATAAAGGAGTGAAACAACTTTAACGCGAACTCGTTCAAAAGCTTTTGAATCTCCTAAAACTTTTATTGAAAAATCGCGCTCGAACATTTCATTCTCGACATTGGTTATCTCAGATACAACTTTGAGTGCAGTTTCAAAACCAGGGAGGTCATCGTCAAAAAACTCAACAGATTTATTTAAGTTAAGTCTTTCAAGCTGGCGGACACAATACGCTGACAGTATTACATTTGCATCTTTGTAATGCAAAAGAAGGTTTCTTAACTCGCTGACAGTATCAGTTTTGGGTTTCCTGTCTATGTAGGCATAGATATCATTCAATTTAGTGATAATCAAAGCGACTCTTTGGACTACTCCGTTTTTGTATTTTTTTACTTCGATATATCCTTGCCTTTCAAGATGATCTATACTTTCATTTACTGCGCAATACAACTCGAACTCAGAATCATCTTTGTACTTTGGAAAAAGAGATTCCGGTTGTATAGTAAAGCGTTGCGTTACTTGGTTTGTACCAATGAAACTTTTACTTCTTTCGTATTTATCGAGGAGCGCATTCAATATTTGCTTTTCATATTTGATCATAAATTATACTCCTCAACTATGCTCGAGTAGCCGTTTCGATATGTTACCAATATTGTGTCAACATATTCGCCAATGGTTTCAATTTTGGCAGGCGGTGTTGCCAAGATAATTTGGAAGTTCTGTGAGCGGAAGAACTGCATCATACTCGCAATTCGATCATCATCCATCTTGTCAAATGCCTCATCAAGCATAATGATTCTGATCGTTTCTCCAACACTATACATTTGTGCAAAAGAGGCAGCGATAGCAACGTAATACGGTGTTTGTGTCTCTCCGCCACTTTTTTCACCGTAAATTTTAGAGAAGAATTGCGACTTGCCATCTTTCGAGACAATTTCAATATCATAATCCAAGTATTCGCGGTAATCCGTATACTCAGCCAGAATCTTCTCTCCATACTCATCCGATTCGGTAAGTTTAGAGAAAAGAACTTCCATTTCACCATGATATTTTTCTTCGAATTCACTAGCGAAAAGAGTGAGACCACCAAGATTGATATCTGAAGTTATCATCTCAAAAAGGCCTTGCTTCATGCGATGAGCAGACCAGTGGAACTTATAGGAATCATTGCCGTAATAAATATTTCGCAACGCTTTATTGAGATTCTTGAAAATATCTTGCGCACTCTCAATGTTTTCTCGCATACGTGCAAGGAAATTTTCTCGAAATTCAAGTTCACATGCTTCTTTTGCTTTGTTCAATTTCTCCTCGTACTCAATTAAATTATGATTTGACAAAGTGCGGTATTCATCTGCATATGCAAATATTACTTGTTCGCCGGTACCGTATTCGCCTTCCTTATAATTTGTTTGCAACTTAATTAAGGCATCTCGTTGAACCTTGTATTGATTGTCAAGCACTGACTTCCTACGGCCGTAGTTCTCATATATTGTTCCGGCCTCTTTTGTCTTGCTATGTTCTGCATATTTCTGTTTAGCAGCAACAATTGCATCGTGATCGCCATTACTTAATTTTTGAATTTGCATTTCATGTTCAGAAATCTGATTTTGCAAATTAGTTGAATACTCATTGAGATCAGAAATATCACGCTTAAGATTAATAGTAATTGTTTTTAAATCATCTTGCTTCTCGCTCAGAACAGCTACACGATTGCTACAGTCTTTCTCCTTGAATTGCAGTTCAATAATGTTGGGATCATTTTGTGCATCATTCAATTCTGCTGTCGCTTGCTGAATTTTCTTCTTGATATCATCAAGCTCAATCGGCGCAGAAAGATACAGCTTAATAAAACCAAAATTGCACTCAGAGATATATTCAAGTGCAGTATTGATTTCTTTTATCTTAGCCTCTAAATTGTCACATTCTTCTTTTGCGCTCTTGAAATCACTTTCGGCTATTTCAAGCTGACGCTTTAATGCGAATTTTCCGATGTAAGGAACTCGGTAAATATCCTCAGGTATCTTTCTAAGACCTTTACCTTGATATAACATACAACTTGAAGTGATTGCTATAGAATGCTGTTTTAATTCAAAAACCTCGTCACAAAGAACCACACGACCCATCAAGTAATTGGCATATGCTTTTGCATATCGGTTTTTACTTGAAACAACGGAAGCCAATGTGTTGTCCTGGGGTTCGTTTTTTAAATCCAACGCCTGAGTATTTATTAGAGCAACACCTTCGATCTGTGCTTTGAACCGATCGTATACTTCAGCTGCAACATCATAATATTGAGGTTCCACAATAATATTGAATCGCTGCGTATTAAGATAGCCTTCTACGGCATTTTGCCACTCGGGTTTAGTGATTTCTAACAAGTCAGCAAAAACTCGAACATCAGAATCGATTGAGCGATTATTGAATTCTTTTTTTATCGCCTCTTTCAATTTAACAGTATTCTGCGGGTATGTAATTTGGTTTTTACGGAGTTTGTCTATTCTTTCTTTGATCTCAGAGAGATTTTCTCTCAGAACGTTTAACGCCTGATTTCTTTCCGCTTTTGCTCCATTTAATTCTTCGTTTGATTTTTTGAAAAGAGAATTTAAAATAACAAAAAGCTCATCTCTTGATTCTTGGGGTGTGATAGTCTTTCCCAAATTCCGAACGACAAGAGAATTGATGCTTTCGGGGATGTTAGGAATATATTTAAGCGCACGTATCACATTTTCAAGTTGTGCTTGTAAAACTTGAATATGCGCAGCGGCAGTGGATTGATCCTTTTCGAGCAATTGTAAATCTTGCTTTAATTTTTCGATTAACTTGCTACATTCGTTGTTGCTGATATCAATTCGAATCGCTTGTAAACTCTCTTGCTCTGATTTCAATTCCTCGGATATTTTATCGAAATCAGTTTTTCGGGAATGTAATTCCTGCGTTTTTCGTTCGAGATTCTTTTGGCTCTCTTCGATTTTAGTCTTTTTATCCTCTATCTCTGCGATTTTCAAGAGGATATCTATAACAAGAATGTCTCTTTGGATTTCATCCATCTTGTCATTGGTTTCAATTATTTTTTGTAAATGTGTAATCTGTTTCCGCACTTCTTCGATAAGCAGTTGCATTTCTCTTAAATTGCGAATGTTTTCACGCAAAACTTCAACTTCAACATGCTTTTCGGGGAGAATAAACTGTGTGATAAATTTTTTGACATTATCCATAGGCTTAAAAGCCAGCGACTTAGGTATCATATCAAAAAATGTATCATCCAAATTACCAAGCCGGCGTTTGAAACGCTCTTTTGCTTCTCGTGTACTTCTGATTGGATTTAACTTTTTGCCGTTATTTTTGAATTGTTCATCCGTTGCAGGCTTGTTATCGACTATAAAGCTAAATCCATCAAGAGATCCCTCTTCGCAGAACCAGATGCGTTTTATCTCCGATTCTTCGTCCGGAGAATCAAACTTTGCACCAAGTACAAAAAAGCGATCTTTGCTTTCTTCATAAAACTCAAGAGCAACATAGGATATTACACTGTTTTTGCGAACGTAGGCATTACCTTCTTCGCCGGTTTTACATCTTACGTATCCCTTAAGATCACGTTTACTTTTCTCGTTAGCTGCAGGATTGAATCTTCGGGTATTCGTGGTTAGTATAAGCTGGATTGCATCTAATATCGTGGACTTGCCGGATGCATTCTCACCACTGAGCAAACACGAACCGTTTACATCGATTGTTTCGTTGGCAAAGTAATGCCAGTTGACGAGTTTAATTCTCGTCAGTTTCTTCGTTGTCTGCGGAGTCGTTTGTACCAAAAGAATCACCTCCTATTGAATATTTATCGAGCTTATCTTTTGCACTTTGATATAAATCATCAAGACTTGATACCGTTACAGCAAATAAAATAGAGGGGTATATCAAAATTCTTGTATCAGGATTAGACATGTCTGCGTCAAGCTTGCCGATTAAGTGATAGCGTTGAAACATTCCGAGCGTATTTCTCATCGCAGTTTTATCAAGCTTTGCATTCATTTTTAACATGCTATACTTATCATAGATTTCCTCTGCGATGATAATAACATCATCAATCTGAGAGAGCTGCTTTCTTTTTTCAATATAAAGAAGTCTTAAAATCAAAAGTAAAATGCTTTCAATTTTTTTCAAATGGATTCTGCCTGTTCCTAATGGATTGTTTAGTCCTATCACTCCATTTTGTTCGTCTATAATAAGCTCATATCCAAGAATATCAAAATATTCAATAAAAGCATCCTTGTTGTTAAGAATGTAATTATAGTCGGAAGCGGTATCTTTGTGTTTTTTCAAAAGAAAACACTCTCCAAGCAACTTATTTGCCGCACTTTTGAATTTATCTTTTGAAATATGTTCAAACACATTTGCTATTTCCATTATTTATACCTCCTCCTAATTTCAAAATCACGAAATCTAAAGCCTTGTAAAGAAATGATTTCTTCTTTTTGTTTTACACTATACTCTGACTTGGTTGAATGTCCATACAGACTGATAAAAATAACACGAATCAAATCACGTTTTGTTTCTATCGGTATATCAGATGCCAGTATCATATTCCTGTCTGACAGCAAAGTTCCTACATACTGTTCAACATTCTTTTTTGAAAATCTATTTTTATTCTTTTCTGATATGGCGATTCTTCGTAGTTCTCGTTCCTCATCGGTCATATCGACGGGCTCGAATATGTCTTCCACGTCAGTGATTTTACGAGAAATTGCAACTGTCTTGAGAGACTCTCCACTGAGAAAACCGTGAGAAAAGATGTTAAATAATGCACAAATATCATCCGAAGCATCTTCAGTTAAGTTGTTTTGCTCCTCCCGATTATAACACTCAGCTATGTATTGCAATATTGTCGAAATTTTACCTTCCGTGTTATTGGTGTTGAGAAGCAAAAACTTTGCTCGTTCGACTGCATTTTTCAGATATTTAGAATGCTTTTTATCTATCTCCGAAACAATCTCATCGTACGATCTGAAGCTATCAATGATCGCAGAGATTTGAGCTTTTACTTCATCCTCTGCGGTATAGTAATCGTTTTCGTTCTCGATGTTCTGATACCCTTTAACTGTGCGCTCGAATGTATCGCGATCATTTAAAATGTCTCTAAGTCGCCCAATAATCGTATTACGAAAACGAGAAATATTCTCTTCAGTTTTAATTCGATGATATGCTTTCGAACCGATTTCATCGTGATACTTAAAGAAATCACTAATAATCTCTTCCGATGTTTTATCGGCAGTAATGGCTTCAATATACTTTTTAATGCTGGTATTGAGTTTTTTGAGTCCATCAAAAAGAGCGTGCGTTCTTTCAAAGACTGGTCGCAAAACTTGAGGATATGGTCTATCCAATAGTTCTTCATTAGTGAGAGTGGAGTATATCATTGCAATCTCACTCTGATACTCCATTTCTTTTGGATTGGAAATATCCAAAAATGTTTTCACTACCGTTACTGCGTAGTCGGGCATAATAATTTTAGCCATTTGGTTATTTGATATTTCATACTCGACCCATCCGAAATCCTTAAGCTTGCGCAAAAAGGTAGTGGCTTTTGAGCGAGAATCCTTGAGTATTTCTGACTCATCTTCAAACTCAATATCAGAAATGTTTGATCTTTCAAAATAATCCGATAGCTTCGATACAAGGATTTCACGATCTATGCCATAGGAAAGCTCCGAACGATAGGAGTCATAAATGATCGTCAGACAATCAAGATATATAGTTTTAAATTGGCTTGTGAGTGGCTTGAAAAAGTTTTCGCCCACAACATCAAATATGTTCATTTATGTCCTCCTTTCATATTTGGAAATTCATCTTAATATCAATCAGCGGCTTTACCGCTTTTGATCCATTCATCAACTTCGCTTATCTTAAACTTCCAACTGCGCCCTACCTTACTCGCAGGCATCTTCTTTTCGTTGATCCAGGTGAGCAAGGTGTCACGGCTCACCCCAAGATACTCGCACATCTCCTTAGTGGAGCACCAACGTTCGGGCATGTTTTTTATTTCTTGCATGATAAACCTCTCTGTTTATACAATTATACATAATATATTATATCATATTTTCTTGCTATTTTCAATGGATTATTGCGGAATTATGCGGAAGTAAATCGAAATTATTTGTAAATTGCCGAATTTTATTTGGCTGCTTTCGGTTTGCAAAACGAAAAAGCCATAGCACAGAACTCAAATGAATTCTATACTATGGCTTTTCTTGCACTCGTCAATCGGCTGATTTCATAGGATATTCAAAACATCCTTATGAGAAGTAGCCTTTTAAGCGGTTTTTTTATTTCTGTACACGTTTATTCTGTCGCCCCAAAATATGAAAGGGGTGAAAATCGTGAACGCGAATATGCTCAAAGTCGGCTTTTCAGCAAACTATTCTGTGACATAATAGCGGAGCCCGGCAATTTCAGATTATAGTATAATGCTTTCTAAAATGAATATAATATCACATCATGGCAAGAAAAATTTACGTATCCGTTCTCGCAGAATTTAATACCGAAGGCAAAATTACACCGCGCGCCGTTCTCTGGCACGACGGCAGGATTTTTGAAATCGACAGAGTATTCAGCAAAAATTCCCATGCGGCATTTCAAAGCGGAGGGTACGGCACACGCTATAGGATCCGGATCTCCGGAAAGGTTACTTTCCTGAACTATCAGGAGGGACGCTGGTTTGTGGAAATCGGCACGTGACCGCAAAGCGGAGCCGATACATACTTTATCATAAATAAGAGGCGTTGCTTTTCCCGGAAGAACAGGTATAATCAGACTGAAATAAAAAATATATCGGGAGAATGCCTATGAACAAAGTAAAAATTACAGTGCTGAAGACAACCCTGGATCGTGAGCTTGCCGCGGAATACGGAGCGGAAGGATTCACCGCCTGTCCCATGCTGAAAGAGGGGCAGATTTTCTATGCCGATTACGCCAGGCCGGAGGGCTTCTGCGACGAGGCGTGGAAAGCCATATATCAATATGCTTTCGCACTTGCGCACGGCGCGGGAACGGGCGTTTTTTATTACGGAGACTGGATCCGCACTCCGGGCGTCGCGATCTGCAGCTGCAACGACGGGCTGCGTCCTGTTATTTTCAAGCTGGAGGCTACAGACCAAAAATCGGAGCCGGACTATGTGCCGGTCCGGTAAACGTCTCACAGAAAAGAAGCTCCGCAATTTTCGGTTTGTACTTTTATAAAGCGTATGCTATAATCACCCGCAGCAAGTAAATTCTAATCAAAAACGGGAGGCTGATCAGAATGCCGAATTACAGAAAGGCCAGCTGCACGGGGGACTCTGTCACCCTTAAAAACGGACTTATGGAAGTCGTATTGTATAAAAGGCTCAGCGGATGGGGCTTTGCAGAGCTTTTTGACGCGCGGGGGAGACTGATGGGGGTGCTGGAGCACCTGGGGGAGCTGCTTGTGCGCGATCAGGAGCTGCCGATGCGTCTGGAAGCGCAGGACTATCTCCTTCGAATCGAAGAAAACGGCGATCAGACGCTGGTCTTTTCCGTTTCGTCGATGAATGTGCAGAAAAAGCTGGATGGAACGTCGTTTTCAAACTGGATGCATTATCCTTTTACCGAGGAATGCCTGACGGGAACCGTAACGCTTACGCTTTGCAAAGATCGTCCGATTCTCCAGCTCAGGCATGAACTCGAAGCCAAGCAGAACATGTACGTAAAATATCTGCGCGGTCCCTGGCTCAAGATCGGAGAGGGCGCGTTTGGCGGGACGAAGGACGATGCGATTCTGCCGGGGGTGGAATGGCTTTCCGGCGCGGAGTGGTCCAGCGGAAGCGACTGGTTCCGTGAGCCGTGGTATCATAAATATGCGCCGGTTCCGAACAAGGTTGCCATTCCCTGCATGACGCTTTCGAAGGACGGAACGGCGATCGGACTGGCCTGGAATCCTGTAAAATGGGCGACGCGCTGGTTCAATTACCGAAAGCATTTCGCACAGCCGGTCTTTGCGGTGCCAAATTTCGTAGACAGAACGGATAACAGTCTGTTTGGTCTGATGGTGCCCTCCGCGCAGGACGAACGCGACGAAAATCAAATATACGCGGATCCGCCGCTTGAAATGCATCTTGGCCAGATGGTGCGTTTTGAAAGCGAAATTTTCCTCTGTCAGGGAAATGCGCAGGATGCCCTGTGCGACTGGGTAATCCGTCACGGGCTGCCGGCCCTGCCGCAGGAGGACGACACGCGGGAAGGCTATCTTGCGGCGCTGGATAAAATTGCAATGCATTACGCCACAAACCTTTGGAAGGATGGCGCCGGCTTCGGCAATCCGCAGCAGGGCTATTCAAAAGGCGTTCCCGCCTTTTTGCGGAGATATGTAAGCGAGCGGGGCGGCGCTGCGGCCGAGGCGCTGAGGGCGAAAATCGAGTGGTGCGACAAAGCGGCCGCGGCTCCGCCTGCTGCTCCCGAACTGGAGGCGCGCATTCACAGAGGCCGGAAAATTCTGTCCTGGCAGCGGGAGGACGGCGCGTTTCCGTTTGAACCGGACGGAAGACATAAAGGAAAAGACGACTTTGTCGTGGCGCGCGAGTTTGCCGAACCCATGGGGCAGAGTGGAGATACGGCGCTGAGCATGTGCGTTACCGCGGCGCTGGAGCTGCTTGACATTGCAAAATGTCTGCCTGAAGGGGCCGAGCGCGCTTCTTTTACAGAGGCGGCGCGCAGAGCACTCGACTACTGTATGGATATGACGCGGCCGGAGGGCGGCGATTATTGGGAGACGCCGCTGCACGCGCCCAATCTGCTGGCCGCCGGTCAGGCTGCCGTCGCTTATTACGAGGGCTTCCGCGCGTTTGGCAGCGAGGCGTATCGTAAAAAAGCGGTATACTGGATCCGCAGCCTGCTTCCGTTTACGCATCTGTGGCAGCCGGAGAAAATCCCGATGCTGTATAATACAAAGCCGTGCCTTTGCTCAAGCGACTGGTATTTTGCAAACTGGGTACGCGATCATGTTCAATGGGAAGTGCTGCAGGTCTTCAATATGTCCTGCGACCGCGGAATCGACTGGGCGGAAGAGGATCCCGCCATTGACTGGCATCTTTTCCACCGCGGCATTACTTCCGCGGGAATCCGCTGGCTTGTAGATCACACGGAGGAAAGCTGGATGCCGCATAATAAGCCGGAAACGTATGCGCCGTACGCCGAGGGACTGTTTGACGGCTGCTTCCCCGATACGTTCAACTGCGTGACCGGAAATTACGGCGGAATGGTGATCCCGCCCGATACGATCGCAAGAAACATCTACGCCATATTAGACGGCGGCTTCGGAAAATAAACGGAATTTTCGAAGAGAAAGGAAAGACGGATGGAAAAATCCTCGTAGATAACGGACAAGAATTTGATTTCGGGAAGACCTCTCGGGAATATGCGGCATACCGCGATATTTACCCGAAGGAGCTTTACGAGCGTCTGTATTCCCTGGGAGTCGGAACGAAAGGCTCCCGCTGGCTCGACCTGGGCACGGGAACCGGTGTGATTCCCAGGGGACTTGCGTGCTACGGGGCGGAAATTGTCGCGGCAGATGTTTCAGAAAACCAGATTGCTGAGGCGAAACGTCTGTCAAAGGAACTTGCGAATATTCAATATGAAGTCTGTCCGGCGGAGGAAATCGATTTTCCGGAAAATTCATTTGATACGGTGACGGCCTGTCAATGCTTCTGGTATTTCGATCCGAAAAGGATTGTGCCCAAAATCAAACAGATTCTCCGCCCGGGCGGACTGTTCCTGAAGCTTTATATGAGCTATCTGCCGGAGGATCCCGTCGCGGGACGTTCTCATGCGCTGGTGGAACGATATAATCCTGCCTGGGACGGCGGTTCTTCGGCAATCCGCGATTTAAAAATCCATTATTTCGACGATCCGCATATGGAAAATTTTCTGGTCGATCTTCCTTTCACACGCGAAAGCTGGCACGGAAGAATCAAGGCCTGCCGCGGCGTATTGGCTTCCATGAACGAGAAAACCTTTACGGAATTTGAAAGCAGCCACCTGCGTCTGCTTTCGTCTCTTCCCGAACAGTTTACGGTAAGACACGAGGTTTTTCTCACCTATTATTATATCAGCAAATAATATTTTGTACCGGGGCGCCGGAAGTGATATGGATACGATATCCGCAGGAGCCATGCCATGCAGAAGTAAGAAAAGGCGTACTTCTGCACAAAAAACGAACGTATCTTGCATTATGGCGTGAACGGGGCTGCAACGCATCCCCGCACGCAGAGAGCAGCATTTTTACTTGCAAGAAAAAATATACCAGAGGCATGGTTCGCGGCACGGCACAATAAATTTCTCATTTTCCTATTGACAAGCGGAGCCGTTTCCTGTATTCTCTGTAAAGAGCGTTTCCTTTACATGGAAACGCTCTAAAGCGCTTGCATTCGGAGAGGAAAACGATGGCGGAAGATATTTACGAGATCGGCATGCTGCTTGATTTCTATGGGCAGCTGCTTACGGAAAGTCAATATAAGTGCATGGATATGCACTACAACCAGGATCTGAGCCTGTCCGAAATCGCGGAAGAGCTGGGAATCAGCCGGCAGGGCGCGCATGATTTTATCAAAAGAGGCCGCAAGGCTTTGGCGGAATACGAGGAAAAACTGAAGCTGCTGGAACGCTTTTGCGAGATCAGGCAGAACCTGAAAACGATTCAGGAGGATCTGCAGCTCATTGACAGAAGCGGTATGCAGAGCGGGAATTTGTATATGCTGGATCAGATCGACAAGAACCTTTTCAGGATCATCACAAAGATATAAGAGGGGCTGCTATGGCATTTGAAAGCTTATCGGCAAAACTGCAGGCGACGATAAAACGGTTAAAAGGGCAGACGCGCGTTACGGAGAAGGACGTCAAGGAGTTCATGCGGGAGATCCGGATGGCGCTTTTGGAGGCAGACGTCAATTATAAGGTCGTTAAGGACTTTATTGCGCGCGTTTCCGAAAAAGCGGTAGGACAGGAGGTCCTGGAAAGCCTTTCTCCTGGGCAGCAGATAGTGAAAATCGTAGATGACGAGCTGACGGGACTGCTCGGCGCCGACGATTATAAGCTGGACCTTTCTAAAACGCCTCCGAATGTAATCCTGCTCGTAGGACTGCAGGGCACCGGTAAAACGACCGCCTGCGCAAAGCTGGCTGCGCATCTGAGAAAACAAGGGAGAAAGCCGCTGATGGCAGCGTGCGATATTTACAGGCCGGCGGCGGTTCAGCAGCTGCAGGTGCTCGGCAGGCAGATCGATATTCCCGTATATACGGAAGAACCCGGCGCAAAGGCGGCGGACATTGCGAAAAATGCCGTGAAGAGCGCGCTCAGAAGCTTAAATGACGTTGTAATCGTGGACACGGCCGGACGCCTTCAGATCGACGAAGCGCTGATGGACGAGCTCGACGAAATCAAATCGGCGGTGAATCCGGCTGAAATATTACTTGTAATCGACGCCATGACGGGCCAGGAAGCGGCCAATGTTGCGGCGGTGTTTAACGAACGCCTTGCCGTGACGGGAATCATCCTGTCGAAGCTCGACAGCGATACGCGGGGAGGCGCGGCGCTTTCCGTCCGGGCGATCACGGGAAAGCCCGTTAAATTTGCATCCAGCGGAGAGAAAATCAACGACTTTGAAATTTTCTATCCCAAGCGGATGGCGGACCGGATCCTCGGGATGGGAGACGTGCTCACGCTGATTGACAAGGCCGTCGAGCTGTACGATGAGAAGAAAGCGGAGGAGCTTGAGAAAAAGCTTGCCACACAGACCTTTACGCTGGACGATTTTCTGGATCAGCTTCAGCAGATCCAGAAAATGGGAGGGATCGGAGGTCTCTTAAAGCTGCTTCCCGGAGCGGCACAGATCAAAGAAGAGGAGATCGACGAAAAGCAGTTTGTCAAAATCGAAGCGATCATACAATCGATGACGAAGCGGGAGAAACGAAACCCCGATCTGCTGAACGCCAGCCGCAGGAAGAGAATTGCGGCGGGAAGCGGAACAACGGTGCAGGACGTGAACCGGCTGATGAAGCAGTTCGAAGAAATGCGCGCTATGATGAAGCGCTTTGGCGGGAAGGGCAAAAAAGGTATTGGCAGAAAAATTTTCGGCGGAAAAATGCCTGATATTTTCCTGTAAATATAAATACAAGAAATTACCGGAGGTGAAACGACATGGTAAAAATCAGACTCAGAAGGATGGGCGCAAAGAAAGCGCCGTTTTACAGAGTAGTGGTTGCAGAATCGAAATATGCGAGGGACGGAAGATTTATAGAAGAAATCGGAACATACAATCCTTTGGTGGAACCCGCTGAAATCAAAATCGATTCCGAACGTGCGGATTATTGGATCAAAAACGGCGCGCAGCCTACAGATACCGTTAAGTCGCTGCTCAAAAAAGCGGCCGAGGCCAATGCCGAAGCATAACGGAGGAATGGAGCGTTACAATGAAAGAGTTCTTGGAAATCGTGGTACGGCAGCTCGTAAATCATCCGGAGCAGGTGTCCGTCGAGGAGGAAGAATCCGAGACAAGCATTACGCTGAAGGTTTCCGTAGCGGATGACGATAAGGGAAAAGTGATCGGAAAGGACGGAAAAATTGCAAAGGCACTCCGTACGGTCACAAAAGCTGCATCGAGAAACGTACCGAAATCGGTATACGTCGATATTGTCTGACGGACCGTCTGAAATCGGGAGGGCATCGGATTTTGCTGAACAGAATCAGAATCGGTGAAATTGTCAATGTTCATGGCGTCAAAGGCGCACTCAAGGTGCTGCCTTTGACCGATAATCCCATACGCTTTTGTTCTCTGACGGAGGTCGAGCTCGTTCCGAAGCGGCGGAGCGGCGGAAGTCCGAAGACGTATAAAGTGCTTTCCGCAGTACCATCGGGAAACATGGTGCTTCTGAGACTGTACGGAATCGACGACCGAAACAAGGCGGAGCTCCTTCGCGGAATGTTTTTGGAGATTCCCCGGGAAAAAGCGGTTAAGCTGCCGAAGGACACTTACTTTATCGGCGATCTGATCGGCTGCTCCGTGAAAGAGGAAGACGGAGCTCTGCTTGGCACGCTGACGGAAGTCCAGTCAACGGGAGCAAACGATATCTATGAGATTACAGGAACAGACCACAAAACGATATGGATTCCGGCGATTGCAGACGTAATCAAGGCAGTTGACGTGGAAAAGGGCGAAATCACAGTTTCTCTTCTGCCGGGATTGAGGGAAGTATACGAAGAGAACGGCGGAGCAGAAAGCGGCGAAGAATAACGTGATAAAGAGAGTCGATATTTTAACGCTGTTTCCGGATATGGTGCGGGCGGCATTTCAGGAAAGCATCATCGCGCGGGCGATCTCGAAAGGCATATTAGAGATTGACTGTCATCAAATCAGAGATTATACGACGAATAAGCAGGGAAAAGTAGACGATTATCCGTACGGCGGCGGACCGGGGCTTGTCATGGCGTACCAGCCCATTGCGGACTGCATCCGGAGCGTATCGCGCGCCTGCACGGGAGAAAAACCATATCTCATTTACCTTTCCCCGCAGGGAAGACCGTTCGATCAGGAAACGGCGAGACGTCTTGCGGGAAAAGAGAACCTGATGCTTTTATGCGGACATTATGAGGGAATTGACGAGCGGATCATAGAAGAATTCGTGGACGAAGAAATTTCTCTGGGGGATTTTGTACTTACGGGCGGGGAAATCCCGGCAATGGCGGTGGCGGACTGCGTGGCGCGCCTTTTGCCGGGCGTCCTGGCGGAGGGCTCGGCGGAACGGGAATCCCATTCCGGAATGCTGCTGGAATATCCGCAATATACGCGCCCGGCCGAGATTGAAGGGAAAAAAGTTCCGGAAATCCTGCTTTCCGGAAAGCATGAGGAAATCGAAGCCTGGCAGCTCCGCGCGGCGGAAGAACGTACAAAGCGAAAACGCCCGGATCTGTATGATAAATATGCAGAGCAAAAACAGAAAAACGAAGTTTTTTATTTTGACAACAGTGCAACGACAAGGCAGGATGACCGCGTAACAGCGGAAATGCGGGCAGCCGCGCGTTTCCTGTACGGGAATCCCTCTTCTCTTCACCATCTGGGTGTGGAGGCCGAGAAGAAGCTGCGGGCATCCCGAAAGCTTCTTGCAGATACGATCGGCGCGAAGGAGCAGGAGCTCTTTTTTACCTCCTGCGCAACAGAAAGCAATAATTGGGCGCTTCGCGGATATTTGCAGGCGAATCCGCGGGCCGGCCGGCAGATCCTGATTTCAGCGGCAGAGCATCCTTCCGTTTCAGAAACGGCGGCGGCTCTGGGGAAAAAAGAATACGAAGTCAGAGAAATCCCTGTAAGGTCCGACGGGCTGCTCGATCTGGAGGCTTTAAAAAGCCTTATGACGCCGGAAACGGCTCTTGTTTCCGTTTGCCATGTAAATAGTGAAACGGGCGCGGTCCAGCCGCTTTCCGAGATTTCCGCTCTTGTGAAATCCGTCAATCCCAATGCAGTGCTTCACACGGACTGCGTGCAGAGCTACGGAAAGCTGCCCGTATCAGTAAAGCAGTTTGGATGCGGCCTGCTCAGCGTCAGCGCACATAAAATTCACGGACCGCGCGGCGTCGGCTTCCTGTATATCGACTCCAAGCTCAAAATGACGCCTTTGCTTTACGGAGGCGGCCAGGAAAACGGCTTGCGCTCCGGAACGGAAAATCTGCCCGGAATTGCAGGGCTTGCGAAAGCGGCCGAGCTGGTTTGCGGAAACCTTCAGGAAAATTATGCGCACGCGGTAAAATTAAACGGCATTTTCCGGCGCGCGCTGCAGGAAGAAATCCGTTCCTGTATTCTGGTTTCTTCAGAAGCTGTCTGCTCCCCGTATATTCTGAACGTTGCATTCCCGGGGCTGAGAGCGGAGGTCCTCCAGCACAGTGTGGAAACAAAAGGCGTCTATCTTTCCGTAGGCTCGGCGTGCTCTTCCCATAAAAAAGACAGAAGCCGGACGCTTGTAGCGATGGGATATGCACCGAACGTCATCGACGGCGCCGTGCGGATCAGCTTTTCCTATCAGAATACGGAAGAGGAGGCGGAATACGCCGCAAGGGTAATCTGCCAGGAAGTGAAAAAGCTTTACGGACGGCGCAAGGGCGGCCGTGCCTGATTTAGAAGGGAATGGTACGAGATGGAGAAAGTGATCTTAGCAAGGATCGGGGAAATTGCCCTGAAGGGCTTGAACCGTTCCGTTTTCGAGCAGAGAATGGCCCGCAATATGCGGGCGGCGCTTTCGGACTGCGGTGCGTGTCATATCCGCTGGTCGCAGTCGCGTTATTATGTTGAGCCGGAAACCGAAAATTTTGATTTTGAAACGGCTTTGGAGCGGCTCTCCGGCGTATTCGGACTGGTATCCGTCAGTCCCGCTTACGCAACGCGTTCTGAATACTCCGACATTTCGACGCTTGCAAAGGAGGTCGTCCGCAATATACTCGACGGCGGAAGCAAAGCGGGCAAGACTGATTTTACATTTAAAATCGAAACGAAACGCGGCCTGAAGACGTTTCCGATGACATCTCCTGAAATTTCCTCGGAAATCGGCGGCGATTTGGTGGAAACGTTTGAAAATCTTCATGTGGATGTGAATCATCCCGACTTTATTCTTTATATCGAGGTACGTGAGGCCGCTTACCTTTATTCGGAGATTATTGAAGCGCCGGGCGGAATGCCTACGGGCACGAACGGGAAAGCCTGCCTTTTGATTTCCGGCGGGATCGACAGCCCGGTCGCCGGCTACATGATTGCTAAAAGGGGAGTGAGTCTCTGCGCCGTACATTTCTACAGCTATCCGTATACCAGCGAGCGCGCAAAAGAGAAGGTTGTGGAGCTTGCGCGGATGATAGGGCGCTATTGCGGCGGCATCAAGCTGCTGGTCGTACCGTTTACGGAGGTTCAGCTTGCGATCGATTCGAATTGCCGGGAAGAGCTTTCAACCGTTTTGATGCGCCGGTCGATGATGCGCATTGCGGAACGCGCTGCGCGGAAAAACGGCTGCTCCGCTCTGGTAACCGGCGAAAGCGTCGGACAGGTGGCAAG
>CAKTAA010000049.1 GCA_934526185.1 uncultured Eubacteriales bacterium
TTCACAAGGTGTGGAGGGCGGTGGAAATTCCCACTCCCCTCCCCTCTTTAGAGGAACGCATCGCCGTATTGGAAGCAGAGAACGCGGCCTTACGAACCGCCATTGAGGAAGGAGTGACGGTGTGATGGATTATTCCGCTTTATCCGCTATTATCCGTGCAGTACGGATGAACATGCAGGAACTGGCGCAGGCTGGCAGTTTAAACGGGAGCAAAGCAGTGGCATGTGAAGGCATCTTTCCAGTTTGGGAGCCTGGCGCATATGTTGCAGGTGACATTCGTAGATTCAATAATCAAGTATGGCGGTGCTGTCAGGCCCACGATTCCACCGGGCAGCCTGGATGGGAACCGGGGGCGGCCGCTGCACTGTGGGCCCCCTACCACACCGCCGACCCGGCCTTTGCCAAAGACTTTTTTCAGCCCACAGGGGCCCAGGACGCTTATCAGAAGGGGGAGGTTTGCCGGTTTGAGGGCAGGGTTTGGCGGTCTCTTTTGGACGGCAATGGCTACAGCCCGACGGATTACCCCGCAGGATGGGAGGTAGTGGCGTAGATGGAAGACCATGATTTGTTGCTGGAAACGATGCAGAGGTGCAAGTCAAACAGTCACAGGCTGGACGTGCTGGAACAAAATTATCAGCTTCTCCACCAAATGGCAAGCAATCTGGAAGTACTGGCCAACGAGCAGGGGCATATATCGAAAAAAGTAGAAGAGATTGACGATAAGGTACAGCGGATAGAGGCCAAACCAGGGAAGCGGTGGAACGCTATGATAAACGCGGTTCTTACCGGTGCGGTTGGCGTGCTGGCAGGGGCTTTGATTGGGCTGGTGGTGAAATGATGGGTGCGGATTATGGATATGGGTACGACCCATACAGCCAAAGGGCGGCAGGGCAGGATGATGAGAAAGAAGTGCGGAAGGGGATTTTCTCAAAGGTTCTAATTGCCCTGATTGTGGCCGCTAATCTCGCGTTTGTGGCGGTGGTGCTGATGATTTTTTGTTCCACTTACTCGGAGCCGTCCACCCTTATTATGGCGTGGTTCGGGTTTTCCACAGGGGAACTATGGGCCTTGGCCTTTGTGAAAAAGCAAAAACTGAAAAAGGAGGACAAAACACTTGGGATTGAAAGGAAATCTGATTGGGAAGAAGGAAACGGAAGTGGAATTACCGAAGGTGACGGTTCCGGCTCCGGAGGGGGCGCAGAAACTAATTCAACCTCTGAATGATATGCAGGTTGGATACGCGTACAAAAACACATATTATCCAACGATTTTCCACGGATTTACCCATTACGGCGCGGACTACTGGGGCGACCGGACGGTATGGGCAAGCGGAAGAGGGAAAGTATTGAAAATTGGATACGATTCTACTTTTGGGAACACGGTAATTGTGCGATACGATAAGGTATTTATACATGAGACAGGAAACGTGACAGATCTCATTGCACGATACTACCACTTATCTGCTATCCGATGCCGGGCAGGGCAGAGCGTAACCAAGGATACGATTTTGGGGATTACAGGCACCACAGGGAAATACAGCACTGGGATTCACCTGCATTTGGAATTTTCCGCGGCGGTGGAAGATCCTTACGGAGTACCCGGAATTTACAACACCAACATGCTTCACTGGGCGAAAGACCGCACTATTGACCCGGCCTGGATACTGCACACGAAACCCAGCGCGCCGGACAAGCAGGCCTTGAAATCAGCCGGCGCGGGGTATCGGAGAGGCGGCAAAAATGAGGATTGGAATTTCCCAATCCTATAAAGGAGGAATTTGAGTGGATTTTACACCATTTTTTCAGGCTTTGATTGCGTTGGCGGCTGCTATCGTAACGGGAATATTGATTCCATACATCAAGAGCAAAACCAACGCGCAGCAGCAGGAAATTATCAGCCAGTGGGTTGCCATCGCGGTATCGGCTGCGGAACAAATCTATAACGGCCCCGGACGGGGAGAAGAGAAAAAGGCTTATGTGCTCCAATGGCTTGCGGACAGAGGAATGAAGCTGGACGGCGAAGCGGTGGACGCGGCCATTGAGGCGGCGGTGTATCGGCTCAAAGAAGGGATGATTTAAATGTTGCTCACCGCCAAAAATATTTTATTGATTGTTTCCAGGAGGAAATAAAATGGCTGTTTTAAATTATAATGAACTTCAAAAAAATAAAACGGGAAATTTAAAAACCGGGAAAGGACTATCTGGGGTACATAACAACACTTCTCCATCTGACAATGATTACCCAGGATATATTGACTGGTGGGGCGGGGAGAGTCCAGGTTACCATACTGGTACAGATCCCAGCACTGGAGGAAGCACTATAATTACAACTGGAAGCGATGGGCTTCCAAATTATGGGGGGAGCACCGGCGGGAGTTGGAGCGGTTCTTTCAGCGGCCCAGCATATAGTACAGAGACGATGGATCAGTGGAAACAGTCTGCCTTGAACGCGTTAAACAATCAGCTGAATAGCCTTCTTGCGGAATACGATAAACAAAAGAATCCGATTCAACAGGCAGCACAGGACGCGGCAAGACAGGCTTATGTTCAATACATGCAGTCGCAAAGAGCGCTGCCACAGTCGTTGTCTGCGTATGGGCAAAGCGGAGGTATGGCAGAATCTACCGCTTTAGGACTTCAGACAAATTACGGAAATAATGTAAACGATATTCTACTTAACAAAGACAACCAGTTAAGAGATTTAGAATTCCAAAAGAACCAGGCAAAGCTTGCAAATCAAGCCAATATAGCAAATGTAGAGTCGGAATATCTTATGACTCTTGCAAATCAAAAATTCCAACAGCAGATGGCGCAGCAGGAATTTCAAAATCAAATGGCGTTGCTTGCGATGCAGGCGCAGCTTAAAAATCAAGCAAGCGGAGGGTCGGGAGGCACTTCTGGTAGTTCTTCTGGCGGCTCTTCCGGCAGCGGCAGCGCGTCAAGCGGAAGCACGGGAGGTTATCAAGGAACATTACAAGATGAAGCGGAAAAATATGGCTATCAGGCGGGGTCTTTTGTAAATAATCCAGGAGACAGCCGAGCAGTACGCACATTCAAAGCACAGCTTGCAATGAGCGCGCCATACGGCGGGAACACTGCGGATGCAATTAAATCAAAAATTAGCACCGCTTATCAAATCGGAGAAATAACGCGTGAGGAAGCAACTTATTTGATGAATTATTATAAGGTAAATTAAATTTTTTAATTTTATAGAGGCAGACACTTCTTGTCTGTCTCTTCTTCTCATATAGGAGGACGTATGGCGGATCTTTCAAAAATGACAGATGAAGAATTTCTTGCATATATGAAAAAGCAAGGAAGCGAATCGGACAAGAAATATCGTCAGGAGCAGTTAAATAAAGAGAATTCTCGCAAAGGTTCTACAACAGTTGGCGGATATAGCAGTCAAAAACCTGAAATTAAAAAGACTGCTGATACCAATAAACTGAATTTTAATTATGATTTTAAATCTCCGCAAGAATATGTTAATTGGTCTCATGATACAGAAGCGGTAAAGGCTTATCAGAATTCGGTGTCCTCCCCTTCATCCAGATTCGAACCATTTAACACTTTTATTCCTCAAACAACTGGACGTTCAGCCGGGACATATACTAAAACAGACCCTTTGGGTGCGTTTGGCAGGTCGTTAGACGCTGGACTTGCTTCTTCTGCCAATGCAATTATAAATACTGTGGAAAGCGCCGACCAGTTTTTAGCAGGAGCACTTACACTCGGGAACGTAGATTCACTATTAGGCCCTACGGGGTTATATGATCTTTATGACGATATTGAATCTCAAAAACAGCAGAAGGTACAAAAGGATATCGAAGATAAATCGATTAACCCATACGTTTCTCAATTTGTACAAATGTTGCCAGACCTTGGACTTCAAACGGCATTGGCGGCGATGACAGGCAGCACAAGCGCGGCCGCACAGTTAGGGAATCCTACAATTGCACAGGCAGCGAGAACTCAAATTCAAAACATAACGAAAAATCCAACGTTCTGGAAGTCCATATCGTCTACCTTTGGAAACTCTTATCAAGAAGCAAAAGAAAGCGGAGCAGATAATACACACGCTCTCCAAACAGCACTTCTTAATTCTGTCCCTAATGCTATGATTGAAATGTCAGGCGGTATTGAAGCTGTTATAGACAAAATGCTGAAAGGGAAAGGTACGATTTCGTCCATATTAAAATCCGCTTTGGAAGAAGGGCTGGAAGAGGTAGCGCAGTATCCGCTGGACGAATGGTCTAAGGCGGTAGGCTATGGGAAAGATGGGAAGCTGTTCTCTACCGAAGGGGACGCCCTTATCAATCCTGTACAAATGGGACAAAATTTTCTAATGGGCGCAGCTGGCGGCGCATTGGGAGGGAGCGTGAACGCTGCTGCCAGCAGATTTTTGCAGAGGCCTAACACGCCGACCAGCACGTTGGGCGATTATGAGACAGCGAAAAATATAAGTACGCAAGAGGCATTACCAATCGATACGATGAACAGATTAGAAAATATGGAAACGAAAAGGGCAGGCGGGGTTTCTACCGACCGGGTTGACGCATTGTTGAAAACAATTCATTCTGGCGGGACAATATCCAACAACTCAATGGAGTTTCTTTCCCCAAACAAAGACCAGGCGGCAAGAGCAGATTTCCAAGAAAAAACCGGCGTCAAATTACCATCTACTGCGTCCGGTACAAGAAAAGCAATTCGAAATTATCAAAAGACTTTTTTACGAAATCTTGACGGGGTAGATAATCCTGCGAGAGTCATACAAGAGAGTAGTGAGGAAAATGTTTTAGAGCAGAATGAACCGGAGAAAATAGAAACGACAAAAGCCCTCCCTCGGCCCGTCAGAGTCCTCCCTAGACCGATTAACGGCGTAACAGCAAGGCTGCAAAGAAATTCAGGGGAATCGTTGCAACCTGAAAGCATAAACAGCACAGAAACACAGCAAGAACGAGTTTTGCCACGCCCATCACAAGGAAGACAGTTGTATAGCCAGTTGTTAGAGCAATACGGGGCCATAAAGCATGGAGAAGCAGATAAAAAGGCGCCGGAACGAATGGTAAGGCAGGTGCCGAAACAATCAGGAGAAAACCAGTATGTTTCTCAATTTGCAAGAACAGCGGCAGAAACTGCAAGCATGGGAGACAAACAATTTGAAACCTCGTTTAAAGACGCAGTGGCGTCCGGCGTTTTCTCTCATGAAAGATGGACAGACAAAAAAACAGTTCAAAGCGTAGACGCTATTCAAAAGGCCGGCATGCTGGAAGGTGCCTGGGGAGCTGCGAAAGAAAAGACTGGCGCGTTGGATAAGCAGGATATTGCAACTGGCGAACGCTTATTGTTGGAAAAGATGGAAAAAGGAGATGTAAAAGGAGGGGAAAAAGTTCTTGCTGAATTGTGCGCTGCGGCTACTGCTACCGGCCAAAATTTACAGGCGTTTCGGCTTTTAAAGAGAATGACTCCCACTGGGGCGGCTTATTATGTTGAAAATCTTGTAAAGCGCTTAAACAACGAACTTGTAAGTTCGAAGAAATATCGCAATTCAAAAATAACGCTTGAAAAAGACGGGCAGCAGACGGTAAAAAAGATTAAAAATCTTTCGGAAAGCGAACAGGAATCCGCAAAGCCCATTCAGTTAAGCGAAGAGTCTCTTCAAAAAATTTTAAATGCAAAAGACAGTGAACAGCGTGACAACGCCATTGACAACGCTTATCTCGAAGTAGCAAAACAACTTCCCATTAAACTTTCTGAGCGGTTTGACGCGTGGCGGTATTTTTCGATGTTGGGAAACGTAAAAAGTCATGTGCGTAACATGTCGGGTAACGTGGCGATGATTCCAATTACAAAAGCAAAGGATATCATTGCCATGGGCATTGAAAAAGCTCTGTTAAGAGGAGACAAGCGTTCGCAACGCACAAAATCAATTGTTGGATATTCCAAAGAAGACAAAGCGTTAAAAGCTCTTGCAATGGAGACGTTTCAAGATGTAGTAGGCGGCGGGAACAAGTGGGAAACTCCTAATGGGATATGGGGCAAACGCAGTCTATTGGGGGACGGGAAATTAGGGAAAATAGCGGAGTTTAACTCAAATGCGTTAGAAGCAGAGGACACAGTATTTAAAAAGCAGAGATATAAGACGGCGTTTGCGTCTGCGGCAAAGGCACGCGGTTATAGTGCCGAATTTTTGCAGGGAAAGACTGCAGCAGCCCATAAGGCAATGCGCGACATAAAAGCGTATGCGTTAAGGCAGGCGCAGGAAGCGACTTTTCAACAGGATTCGGATATTGCAAATATGCTGCAAAAACTTTCAAACAAAAACAAAGTTGCGCATTATATTTTGGAAGGCGTCACGCCGTTTAAGAAAACTCCTGTCAACGTTGTATCCACTGCGTTCAGCTATTCCCCATTTGGACTTGCGAAAGGCGTATACGACGCTGTGATAGGAGACCGGTCGGCTGAAACCATTGATTTAATAGCAAAAGGCGTTTCTGGATCCGCGCTGGCTTCTTTAGGATATCTTTTGTCAAGTATAGGGCTATTAACTGGAAGCGGTTCGGACGATACAAAAGAGCGCAATGCAGATGCATTAGAAGGGAAGCAGCGCTACGCTTTACAGGTAGGAGACCTTTCTTTTACACTTGACTGGCTTTCTCCTGCGGCCATCCCCCTTTTTCTGGGAGCAGAAATTCATGATGCGATTAGTTCTGAAAGCGGAGCGACAACAGCGGAAATTGCAGAAGCAATTGGAAATATTGCGGCTCCAATCTTTGACATGTCAATGATGCAGAATGTTTCTAATGCGCTTCAGAACGTAAATGATCCGGGAGAACTTCTGTTTACTGCCATGGAAACCGCGCTGAGTTATTTCACCCAGGCGGTTCCCACCACATTTGGGCAACTTGCCCGTACCGTTGATCCTGTGCGCCGGTCTACCCAGCCGGAAGCGGCGAACACCAATCTCACTAGCAATATACAACGGGTAATAAACAAAACCATTGCAAAAATTCCCGGCCTTTCTATGACGTTGGAACCATACGTCGATCCGCTAGGGAATCAGGACGTAGTAAAAAATCAAGCGGGGGATTTGATATGGAACGCAGTGGAACAATTCATTTCTCCAGGGTATTTATCCAAATCGGAAAGTTCTCCTGTTTTAAAAGAACTGCGCCAAGTAGCCAATGAAAAAGGAGAAAACGGAATTTTACCTTCCTATGCAGAGACAAAATTTAAGGTGGACGGAACCCCAGTCTTGTTGACGGCAAAACAGGCCACAGAACAGCAAACCATAGCGGGTACAACTTATTATAGCGTTGCGAATGACTTAATGGAGAACAGTATTTACCGTGAACTGGACAACGAAGGAAAATACTCTCTGCTGGAAGATGCAAAATCGTATGCTACAGCAATGGGAAAAGAGGCGGTATCCGACTATGAAGCAACGTCATGGATGCAGAAGGCGAACAAAGCGGCAGAAGCAGGCATATCAGTAGCGGATTATATTGCTACGCGCAGTTTGTTCAATTCAGAAGAAATGAAAAACGACACAGAAAAGCAGCGCTCTTGGTTAAAAGAACAGCCATACACGGCAAAGCAAAAAAACCTTCTGGACGAATTGTTGATTTCAGACGTAACCATTATCCCCACGAACAAAGAAGTAAACTATTCAAGCGACGCCTCGTTTAACATCACCACGGAACATCCTGACACTGCGAAAAAAATCCAAAGCGTCCTTTCCGGCAGCGTAAATGAAGAAATGGCTTACGAGGTGTATGAGAGATTACAGACGTTAGATGGAGCAGGGAAAGGTTCAGAGGACAAAAGGAATTACATTATGGGGCTTGACATTCCTTCTTATGAGAAAGCAAGGTTGGCTAAAACATTTATTGATAAGGAGGATGATAGGGATTATACCAGCCAGGCTATGCTTGAAATTAGCGGATTACATAAAACTTATCAGGAAAAGTATGCTGCTGTAAAAGGGGCAGTAACGGCAGAACAATTTTTAAAGGCGTACAAATTCTGCAAAAACGCCACATGGCCCAAGGACACAAGAGGGGCAAGAGAGTCTGCTTTAAGAGCTGCTATTCGCACAAGTTCAAAAGGTCTTTCGGCTGCACAGGTAGAGACACTCTATCAGCAGTTTAAAAATATGACTCAAAGCAAAAAGTAAAAAAAGATTCCCCCGGTTGCTTTACCGGGGGGCTTTTTTGATAAATTTATGCTGAGATATTTTGCATTTTCGTGTTGCATTTCGTGTTGCATAGTTGTTTTTTTAGGTGTATTTTTGATATATTTTCTATAATTTTTATAGATATTTGAAAAGGAAAAGAGGCTGTAAATGCGCATAAAATGAGGGATTGCCCGTTTTAAGGCAATCCCTGTATTGGTGCGAGTGACGGGACTTGAACCAGTGCGATATAGCGTATAGATATAGGATAAATGCGAATCTTTTTATTTTCATGTTGCATTTCGTGTTGCATAATTTATTTTTCCTTATTCATAAGCTTTGAAAAATGGGAATTCGCTATATTAGTGAATTCTTTTTCCTTGTCGCCCATTGTATGCTGATAAATATTTTTTAGAGTGCTGTCAGTAGTCCAACCGCCGCGGCGCATAATATATTTATCCGGCACGCCAAGCGCATGAAGTATAGAAGCCTGATAATGGCGCAAATCATGAAATCGAAACCGTGGGAGGCCAAGACGATCTAATTCACGATGGAACGCGGTAAGATAGCTGCTCGGAAGTAAATTTTTTACAATTTTCCCTTCCCTATCGCGCGGAATGCGATTTATAACTTCTACCGGTAGTATTACTGTACGATATCCAGCTTCCGATTTCGGGCCCTTGCTCACCCACTTTTTATTTTCATCGACTACTAAGGCTTTATTAATTACTACAGCATTATCAGTAAAATCCGATGCTTCCAACGCGCCTATTTCACTTCTCCGCAAAGAGCCGAAAGCCGCAAGCAGAATAGGAATTTCGATTTCTTTTCCACGAACGCCCTCGACAAGCTTTTTAATATCTTCATCTGTTGGCACATAGATAGTAGGCTTTTCTTTTTTGGGGAGCGTCGTATTAAGGCGCATTTCTGGCCGGTAAACGGCCATCACAGCGGAAAGAAGCCCGTGCATATTACGCAGGGATTTGGGAGAGTGGGAAAGCGCTTCTTTATTGATTTCTATTTGTATGAGTTCCGGCGTGACCTCGGATAATTGCAAATCCATTAAGCCTTGCAAGTCATGTTTTGCAGAGCGTTTATATTCTCTTATTGTAGAAGGAGATAGAATATTTTGCTTGCTTTCAATATATTGGGTGTAAGCCGCTCTCAAAGTGACTTTGTTAGGGCGTTGCCTGGATTTCTGCGTCCTGGCCCACTCGGACGCCTGGAATTCTGCCTCCCTTTTTGTATCGGCGGTAAACGATTCGTACTGGCGTTTCCCCTCTTCATCTTTCCCGGAGTATATTAGCACACGCCATTTCCCGCTAGGGAGCTTTCTTGCGGTTGCCATAAAATATCACCTATCCTTTACTTTTGAGCGGGCAGGTGATATAATAAAAATGCGTGATATCAGGCCTGCCCTGATAGTATTCGTTCTCTCCCGTGTTAGCGGCGCGGGGGAGATTTTTTGTTTGATAATTTGCATTGACAGAGCAATTCTCTTTGCCTATAATTAAATTAAAAAACAAAAGTAGCTGATAATAATATATTAGGGAGATGGTTTGGGTGGGAGATATAGCGCTGACCCAAGCAGAAGCAGATAAATTATTAAAGATGATGAAAAAATCCCTTGAGGGAATAGTTGATTTTCCTCGGAAGAATACAAAAACCGAATTTGAAGTAATGGGAGATACAGAAAGAGACATCTTTACGATATGTATCTATAGGGGAAAGATAAATCCTAAAAAATACGACTATGGCGCTAGAATTAAAAAAAATGGAATTCTTTTACTCGAATTACATATAGGACCATCTAATGTACATATAAATCCAAATGGTGAGAAACTTAGAGGCGACCATTGGCACATTTATACAGAGGAATATGGGAGACGGGTTGCGTTTCCGGCGGAAGGTATTGAAAGCGAAAAATTTATAGAAAATACACTTTTCTTTTTTAAAACCTTCAACATTATTAAGCCCCCACAGGTTTATTACCAAATGGAATGGGAAAATCAATAAGGAAAAGAGGAGGTACTACTGTGGATATTCAAAAATTGATAGACAGTTATGCCACGTGGCTGAAAGAAGAAATTACTTGTGAAAAAGTTGGAGAATATTATGAGATTACCACGCCATATTTGGATAACGCAAATGATTACCTCCAAATCTATGTGAAACAAGAAGGCAACGACATCTATTTTTCAGATGACGGTCAGATAATTCGAGGCCTAAAAATGAACGGATTTCAGTTTACTCCAACGCGCAGAACGCATTTACAGAGGATTCTTACCCAGTATGGTATAAAACTGGACGGGGACGAACTGAATACCAAAGCTCCAATTGAGAGTTTCGCTCAAAAAAAGCACATGTTGATACAGGCAATGCTGCGTATCAATGACATGTGTTCCCTATCAAAATCAAAAGTATCCTCTCTCTTTTTAGATGATATTCAGGCGTTTTTTAATGAAAAAGAGATTTATTATTCAGAAAATGTACAGTTTACAGGGCATTCTGGATATTCTCATTGCTATGACTTTTTATTGCAAAGAAGCCGAACAAAACCGGAACGGCTTTGTCAAGCTGTTAACACACCAAATAAATCTAATATGGGGAATATCCTTTTCGCATGGAATGATACAAAGCCTTCTAGAAGAAATGACAGCGAATTGATCGTTCTCCTTAACGATCAAAACACGATAGCACGTGGAATAGAAGAGGCTTTTCAGAACTACCAAGTAAAAGCAATTAGATGGAGTCAACGAATGAGACAGGAAAACTTAGAAATATTGTCAGCTTGATGTTCTATTTCAATTCCCGCTCCCGTGTTTCAAGTCCCGCCCCTGAGAGGGGCGATTTTTTATTGTCTGAAAGTCGGCGTTTTTGTAATCGTCAGTTTTTCTATATAAACGAAATATTTTCTGTTTTTATATTGAAAATTTTGTAAAATAATATATAATAAAACATAATAAGGAGGTCGAAAATAGTGCATATAATTGAGCTTCTATTAATAGTTTCTATTTGTGTAGGGAGTATTGCTTTTAGCGGGTTGAACTCATTTTCTAAAGAAATAACTGATAAAAATATTAAACGGAAAATGAAGCTTCTTCTTGTATGTTTTAGCGTTGCAATCGTATCGGCTTTTATTTCTATTGGGATGTACTATAATCTAGATGAATCTACTGTATCCTTGCCGGTATATAACGATACAGTACAAACAGTAGAAGAAGAGCAAGAAAAAAACGCTCAAATACAAACTGAGAATGGCCAGTTAAAAGAAGAAATAAAAGTTTTAAAGGGAAACGCACAAGTTCAAAAATACGATGAACTGAATCTCTTATATGGAGAAAAAATCAGTGAAAATGAAAAACTGATATCTCAAATAGAAAACATCCCGTCTCCAACAGAAACAAAAGAATACATAAGTTTAAAAGAAGAAAACGATAAGTTAAAAGCAAGCATTGACAGTTTGAAGGAACAACTTGACGATGCATTAGAACGTTCTTCTACAATTGGAGAACAATTTCAAAAATTCAAAGAGCAGTATTACAGTTCTCGCTCTTCACAAACCAGCAATAGTTATACTTCTAATAACGAGACCTCTTATCAAGCCGCACAAGAAGACAAAAAGGAAATATTTGTTTATGTAACCCGGACGGGAAGCAAATACCATACTCACAAATGTGGAAACGGGACTTATTATCAAGTAACGTTAGACCAGGCTTTAGCAAGAGGACTAGACCCATGCTCTAAATGCTATTAAATTGTTCATAGTTCAAAATTCTCTCCCACTTCTTAACAAATGAAGAGGGAGAGAATTTTTGTTACTTTCCACACTCTTCAAAATTAAATAAATTTCAATTTTTTAATAAATTTAGTAAAATATGGAAACTTCGGAAATCTATTGCAATGCTGAATATCGTTCGATATAATAGAGATATAAAAAAGCACATAAAGAATTAAAAATAATATCAAATTATGTGCATATTTGAAAATAAGAGGTGGCAGGAATGAAACAGCAAACTAGAAATAGGAAAAATAGAAAAAATATAACAAAAAAGAATTCGGGCTTGAAAAATCCTGCTGATGATGATATAATTCAAATTGGAACAAACGTTCTAAAAAATCAACAGAAAGGAAAGTTAAAAACGAAAACTAAAAATGAGGAAATTGAAACCAAACGAGAAAGACTAAAGACGCTGTACATCAAATCTCAAAACAAAGATCGGATAGAACAACTATTTCTTTTTTCCATCTAAAAGTTCTATGATAGATTCTAGTCGATCAAGTTCCTCTTCTGTCATGCTACTAATTCTTTTATAAAAGTTCTTTTGTCTTTCGGTAAGAGTAGAAAGTTCATCAGTATTTATAATGGTGGACTTTTTACTCTTATTTACACCATTTGGAAGTAATAATGCCGTACGTGCAACTCCAAAATGATTTGCAAGCCATTCTATTTTATCCATTCGGGGCATTTTTGTCCCTGCGCACCATCCTGAAACAGAAGAACATGCTACTCCCATAGCTGAAGCTAATTCTGCTTGCGTTTCTTGATTTATTTCAAGAAGATATGCTAAATTCTGAGCAAAAACTTTTTTAGTTTCATATTCTGGCATATCGATACCTCCTTTTATACTTCTATTATACACTTAAAGCGAAAAAAAACAATATCAAAACAAAAAAATTCATTTTTAGTATTGACATTCACTTTAAGTGATGATAAAATTATAAATGAAAGGAGGTACAAAACTTTTATGTATACTATATCATTAGAAGCAGCAAGAGTAAATGCTAAACTTAGACAATGTGATGTTGCTAGAAAAATGGGCCTTAACGTAAGCACAATCGCGAATTGGGAAAAAGGAAAGACATCTCCCAGTGTTATTCAATTTCAAACATTATGTAATCTTTATAAATGTCCACAAGATATTATTTTTTTACCCAAAATATTCACTTTAAGTGAATAAGATGGAACAAAAATGAGAAAAATGTAGAGTAGGTAAATGAATAGCAATTCGGAAAACAAAACGCAAACAAAAAATTGGCGCAGTGCTACGTATGTATCATGTATATAAACTTTTCTATAATTGATATAGAAAAAGCTAAGTCCGAATTAAACTTTCACGACAGCACTAAAGCGACATAGGAAAGGAGAAAAAACATGAACGACCGGGAGCAAACAACAATCCGCCTGCCCTCAGGGCTGTTGGAGCAGCTGCAGAGGGAGGCGGAAGAACTGGGAATAAGTTTTAACTCTTTGGTGCTTATGATCTTGAACGAGGCGAAAAGCCGTCAAGAGAGATTGACCCATGTTGTTCCTCAAAATCCTTGATATGTTGCAATATCAATTGTTCAATCTCTTTGTTGGCAGAACGTCCGTTATATTCAGCAATATATTTCAGTTTGCCCATGGTCTCTGTTGGGATACGTAATGCATAATGAGGATTTTTGTGAGGCGCATTCGGCATATGTTGTCACTCCTTTGTCTATTTGACAACATAATATCATAAAAACTTTTTTAGAAAACATGTTGACAACATAATGACAACCACCTATAATAGATGATGTCAGGTGGACAACCACCTAAATCTATTGGAGGTGAGATGATGAACACTCGAATAGTCAGGTCAGGATTGAGAATCCCATTTGAGTTGAATACATGGCTGATTCTCGAAGCAAAACGGATGGGGATTCCAAAGAATGCCCTTATTTTGCAAATCTTGCGGGACTGGGTAAAACAGAACGAAGAGAAAGGAGAAAAGAGATGAACGAAATACAGATTTTCACCTATCAAAATAACGAGGTAAGAACCATACAGAAGGATGGGGAACCTTGGTTTGTATTAAAAGATGTGTGTAGAGCTCTTAATATAGGAAATCCCGCGGATGTATGTAATCGACTAGAAGATGACGAAAAGGGGGTCGGTCAAATCGATACCCTTGGAGGGCATCAAAAAGTAAGCATCATCAACGAATCCGGCCTATACAACGTCATCCTTCGCTCAGACAAACCAAATGCAAAACCGTTTCGGCATTGGGTAACCCATGAAGTCCTCCCCTCCATCCGTAAAACCGGGCAGTATAAAACCCCGCAAAAGGCAATGAGCGACTACCAATCCATGATGGCGGCTACCAGGCGCAAGAACGCGGATATACGGGAAGCGCTGATTCTCGAACGGATGGCGAACCAGTACGAGGGCACATATAAGCAGGTACTTCACGCCCACGCAACGAAGGTGCTGACCGGCGAATTCCTCCTTCCCCTCCCCAAACTGGAACAGAAGACGTTTTCTGCGGAAGAAATCGGGGAAAAGTTGGGAATCAGCGCGCACAAGGTGGGGCAGCTTGCCAACAGAGCGGGGCTAAAAACGGACAAGTTCGGGCAATGGTTCAAGGATCGGGCACGGTCGGCGAATAAAGAGGTATCCTGCTTTCGGTATTACGAGTCTGTGGTTCCGATTTTGCGGGAAATGATAAATTTGTGAGCGGAGGCGGAAGAAGACATGAGTACGCCAAACAAGAATCAAACATTTAAACGGATGTCTATCAATCTCCCGGAAGAACTAGACCGCGTCGTCCTCGACATGCGGATGAAGGAAGAATACGTCAGATGCTCTTATGTTGAGCTTATCCGGATTCTGATGTATGAGGGGGCGAAATCTCTCGGGATTATCCAAAATAATGGTGAAGGAGAAAAAATGAAAGATTTTGACATTACGCAAATTGACAATCAGCTGATAGAGGACGCTATTGAAACGATTCAGATCCTTCGGGAAGAGCTAAAACGTGCAAAGGAAGAATAGAAAAATGGACAAGTACGCAGAACTGAGATTTCACCGGCGCAGATGCAGAGGGGCATTGCAAAACGCAGTAAAAGGCGACTGCTTGTCTCGACGCAAGGCAATGGAGGCGCAAAGTGCAGATTACATATTAGGTGAAGGCCCTGACCCTATCAAAGAGGAAAGGGAGAAGCGGAAACGGCAGAGGGGCTTTTCTGTGGGTATGCACCGGGATGCATGAGAAATTAATTAAGAAATTGATTTTGTGGGCACATTCCTTGACGCATAAAAACTGCAAGTATTGTTCCCACCACTATAAAGAAGATGAATGTGATATAAATATCGGGACTTGGCGGGATGATATGTTCTGCTCGCTTTGGAAGGATAATAACGATGACTAACAGAGAGGCAATAGAATGCATGGAACATCTCAATGAGCATCAGCACAGCACACTTTTCAAATCTTTAGTCAGCAGTGAACAACGTGAAATCATATCGGAAGGGATACGGCTGTCAATTTCTGCCCTACAAGAGCGAGAGGAACGGGCAAGAGGTTGCGAGTGTAAGAGTCATATTATTACGCATAGTTACACTGACGGGTACTCCATTGAGATTGACCCTAAACGGAAAGAAATAGCTATCTGGTTACATGATGAGTGTGTATCTGTAATGGGTTGTGCTTTCTGTCCGAGGTGTGGCAGAAAACTAAAGGAGTGATAAAGCGTGATATGTAAATATGAACACGAAAAAGACTGCTGTAATGCTAGCGCTGAACAGTATATGGCTAAATGTAAAAAGCCTTGCGAATTTGCAACACCGCTTACCAACGCCGACCATATCAGAAATATGACGGATGAGGAATTAGCGGAAGAATTCGCGAGTAACGCCGACTACTGCAAATACTGTGAACACGAAGAAAAGGACGGCGTGTGCGGAATTATGGGAAATTTAAACGGAAAACCTTTAGGATACTATTGCCGAAAAGCCGCATTAGACTATCTGAAACAGCCGTATAAGGAGGATTGACGATGTCCTGCCCAATAGCCGTTCCAAGATTGTCAGAGGAAACGGATATTGCTATCATGGAGAGCGGAGGGGTTATAATGCAGGAAATTAAAGATGTAAAATGGGCGTGGGATTATGGAGTATACATTCCGTTCTGCCCATACTGTGACGAACCCGCATACGAAAAAGACAAGTGCTTTGCTTGCGGTAAGGCTTATCGGTGGGTTGAGGGCGAATACAAGCCTACAGAGGTACAATGCGGCGAATATACGGTAGTACAAAGCACAAACAACCATATTCATATTTACAAAGACGGTAGTCTGGTTATGCACAGCCAATGCACAGTGAAAAAGACAGAAGAAGAACTGCGAAAACAAGTTGAGTTTTACGAGAAGTTCTGCAAAAGCGGGAAGTTTGACAAAATATACAATGACGATGAGGACGAAAAAAAAATAATCGTTTAAAGGAGCATACAATGACTGACGATTTAATTTCAAGAGAGCCCATTTTGAAGCGGCTGCACGATGTCGGAGGTTGTGGCGCGCTGCCTGACAGCTGGGCGGACGGCTATGGTAAGGCGATCGATTTGGCTTTTGGGATGGTGGAGAACGAACAAGCCGTTGATGCTATTCCTGTGGTGCGGTGCAAGGACTGCAATAAGAAATTCATTCCGAAGTCTCCTAAAAATCAGGTATGGTGTCAGGAACATAGGTGTTACAAAAAACCTGACGATTTTTGCTCTTGCGGAGAAAGGAGAACGGACAATGGGACTAACTGAATGGATATGTGAAAAATGCCTTTACAACAAGAACTGCCAATACCTTGCACGAAAGCTGAAAGAGCCAATTACCGCTTGTACAGCGTTTGAAAACAACGAAAGCCGAGTTCCTGCGGTGCATGGGCGGTGGGAAGATAAACCGACAGGAAGATACGGTCAATGGCAATCGTGGTGTTCTGCTTGCGGAAAGCATAGCGGAATTGGCGGCATAAAAAGCAACAGGCATAAGCCGTTCTGCCCCAACTGCGGCGCAAAGATGGATGGTGATACAGAATGAAATTCAAAGTTGACTGTGGCATTGAGATTGAACAGCTTATAGACTATCTGAAAGAACATAATTACGTTGAAGTTGTCCGCTGTAAAGATTGCAAGTGGTTTGCAGATAATAACGGTGGTGAATGGTTTGGGTGTCAGATGTTCAATGCAATCAGAGCCGTTCCTGATGATGCACCTGGAAAAGACGACTTTTGCAGTTATGGAGAACGGAGAGGAAAAAATAATGAGACGTAAAATCTTACATACGGTCAGCGGCGCGGCCTCTGCCCTATCC
>CAKTAA010000050.1 GCA_934526185.1 uncultured Eubacteriales bacterium
CACCTGTAGCGCCGGTAGGACCGGTGGGGCCGACGGCACCTGTGGCACCTGTAGCGCCGGTAGGACCGGTGGGACCGACAGCACCCGTAGCGCCCGTAGCGCCGGTAGGACCGGTGGGGCCGACGGCACCTGTAGCACCGGCAGGTCCGGTAGGACCGGTGGGGCCGACAGCACCCGTAGCGCCAGTAGCACCTGTAGGACCGGTGGGACCGACAGCACCCGTAGCGCCCGTAGCGCCGGTAGGACCGGTGGGCCCAGTCGGTCCTATGAATCCGGGACAACCGCGGGGGCCAGTTGGACCGGTTGGTCCTATGATACCGCATGAACAGCAACACGGCGAGCAGCATCCAGCAGACGAATAGACATGTGTCTTAATTCCGGATAATTGATCACAGCTGTTGCTGTTGCAGTCACATCCATTTATTTTCATGTGATGTTTCACTTTCTCCTTTCATGATCTTGCGGAAATTTCCCGCAATACATGTTACGCGGCTTGCCCAGTTCAGGTGAAATGATTTTATTGTGCCGTTATTTCCTTAATGAAACGGAAATTGGATTTTATAATCGTTAAAGCAGCGGTGTATTCGATGTTTTGACAGATAAAATGGAATTCAAATCGAGAAAATATTAATCAATTTTTTTGAATACAGCGTGCCCGCTCAGCGGAAGCATGCGGACAAACAGAAAACAGCCTGCTTTGCCGCTCCGAAACAGGAGTGACAAAACAAGCTGAATAACTCATTTATTGCGCTGTGTAGCGTACCGGACGAAGAAATAATGAAGACAGCGAAAAACATTTTTCCGGCATACAAAGGGCTGAAGCGATTTTGGGGTTCATACTCATATAAATCAAAATTTTGCTTTACAGATATACGCAGGAGATGACAAGAAAAACCGCCGAGGTCTGCCCGAGCCGGTTTTCACCGCGATCCGGTATCGTGTCCCGGAATACCCGCTATTCCTTGTCTGTTAAATCCACCGGCCCTGAATACGTCAGATTTCGGAGAAAAATTCCAGAATTTCGCCGTCAGGCCCCTTGACAAAGGCGATACGGAGTGTGAGCTTCTGGGGCCAGGCATCCTCTATGCATACGGTTTTCGGTGGATCATGCGGCTGAGCTCCGGCTTCGAGAGCGGCTTTGTATGCTGCGTCTACATCGTCCGCGCGCAGAGCGAGATGTACCCATTTTCCGTTATCGGCTGTTTCCGCACCGTCCGAGGCAAACAGCTCCATTCGTCCGCCGTCGCCGATGTCCACCATGCAAACCTTCCTGCATCCTGTTCCCCATCCGCAGACGCTTTTCATGCCGAGCGCTTCATAAAAGGTGACAGATGCGGCTAAATCCTTGACAATGAGACCGATATGATGGAACCCGATTCCTTTGATTTTTTCCGTATTCATTGTTTAACCGTCCTTTCCAATAGGTAAATTTTGAAGATTTCCAAAGGCAGCTCATGTAATAAAGATTTTCGGCTGGACTGTTTTCAGAAAATATTATGCAAAAACATTTTAATATACGCCATATATTCGCGCACCATGCAGGGCAGACGCCGCAGAGGATTCTGCGGCGAGCTGGCCGCGAAGGAGGCCTTTAGACCGTATTCCCGGCACAGAATGCGGATACGCGGAATATGATAGTCGCTGGAAACGCAGATCAGATTGCGGTTTTCCATTTCTTCGCCTTTCATCAGCTCCATGGAAAATACAATATTCTGTCTGGTATCCGCAGCGGAGGTTTCTAAGAAAATTCGCTGCGGCAGAATGCCGGATTCCGTTAGATACCGGTACATGACAAACGCTTCGGAGGTATGGCCCGTTTCGCCGCTTCCGCCGGATACGATACATAGAGAGGAGGGGGCGGCGCGCAGAAGCGATACGGCGAGATCGAGCCTTTCCTTTAGTTCCGGAGAAGGAGCATTTTCCCGGACACCTCCTCCGAACACAAGGATGATGCTCTCATCCTTTACAGAAGAGGGCTGCTCCGGCTGCGCTGCGGCCAGATAGATACTGAAAGACACAAAGGACAGACAAAACAGGCAGACTCCAGCCGAATAAATGACCGAGCCGATGCTGAACAGCTTCTTAGAAAGTCTGCGTCTCAGAAACCGCGCGGAGCACAGCGGCAGCAGGATGAGACAACACGCTCCGAGCGGATAAGCCGCTTCCGACATGCTTCCGCCGCGGAGTAGCAGATGCAGGAGAAAGGAACCGAAGCAAAGGAGCGAAACAAAAGCACAGAGCATTGTAAGCCAACGGCAGAGGCGGCTGCTTTTCGGAGAACGCGGTTCGCCGGTATGCTTCATGATTCTTCCGCGTCTCCTTTCTCAGTGGAAATTGATAGAATATAACTTAGACCGGGAATTTCTCCCGCGCCTGCAGGCGGCGGGTTCCGCTTTCCGAATCGTGCGGATCTGCCGCTTTGGAAATCAAATCAGCCGATGCCTTCTCTGGACGATGCAATCGGCGTGAAAAGGGCTAAGGCAGCCTCGCAGATAAAATCAATTTAGCACACCATTTTATGCACCGGCAGCGGAACGCATACCTTCTCTCTAAGTTTATCATACTTTTAAGGAAAATTCAATCGGCTTTATAAAAAACTGCGCCGGACATTACCCGGTTGACCGGCGGTAAAAATTGTGTTACAATAATACGAATGCATCAGGCGGATCGCGCTGGATGCAGCAGACGCCGGATGCTCACAGGGGAAAGAAGCCGGTGCGCCGGTTCCTGACGGAGAAACCTGAAATGTGAATTCTTTGGAAAGACGGGTTTTCTTCTTTGATAATTTTGGCAAGGAAATATCCTTGCCGTGACTTTTGGTGTGTACAGTTTTCCGAAGGCTGCCTCTTAAGCGCCGTGGATCTGTGAAACACCGACCGAACCGACGGGTGAGGTAAGATCCCTTATTGAAGGACAAAGCGGTTTGCAAACGGCAATTACCGCCACAGCTATGATGTTTTCGGGAAAGGTATGGTCATAAATATGAATCGGAACAGCGGAATTTGTTATCTGGTGGGCGCCGGCTTTCTGTGCGGACCGCATTTTTCACCGACAGAGGAGGATCTGGTCATAGCTGCGGACGGAGGATATACGCATCTGCGAAAGCTGGGGATTCGTTCGGATCTGCTGATGGGCGACATGGATTCTCTTTCTGAGGATATGCCGCAGGGACTTCATGTCCTTCCGTTCGCGCCCGAAAAGAACGATACGGATATGGCTCTTGCGGCCCGATATGCACTGTCCTCCGGTTACCGGCGGATCCGCATATACGGCGGCAGCGGCGGGCGCTTTGATCATACGGTTGCCAATCTGCAGCTTCTTGCGCATCTATCGGCGGCAGGCGCTGAAACAGTCATGTACGAGGAGAGCTCCGTTATCACGGCGGTGACCGACGGCAGTCTCAGATATCCGGCGGGAGAGACAGGCTATCTGTCGGTTTTTGCACATTGCGGAACCGCGGAGGGCGTAGAGGAAAAGGGGCTGAAGTATCCCCTTAGAGGGGCGCGCCTGACAGATGATGTTGCACTTGGTGTCAGCAATGAATTTACGGGGACGGAGGCTGAGATATCGGTGCGGCGGGGCACTCTGATTGTCATTCGTCCGCTGTCAAATGAGCAGAAAAAAGCGGCTGCGTGGTTTGAGACATCTTCTGAGAAAAGATAAATGAAAATACGGTTTTATGTCCGCCGGAACGGAACTGAAGGAAAATCAGGCTCCGCCGCGTAAAAATTACCGTATTATACACACGGTACAATGCTGTATTGATGAAAACAAGAGAAAGGCGCATCTGAGATGGTTGCAAAAGAATTTTTGCCTGTCACCAAAAAGGAAATGCAGGAGCGGGGCTGGGACAGGCCCGATTTTGTCTATGTTTCGGGCGACGCGTACGTCGATCACCCGAGCTTCGGCGCGGCGATCATCTCGCGTGTGCTTGAATCCCGCGGATACCGTGTGGCATTTCTTGCTCAGCCGGATTATAAAAGCAAAGAGGACTTCACACGGTTCGGCCGGCCGCGGCTCGCTTTTCTGGTGTCCGCCGGAAATATCGATTCCATGGTTGCGCATTATACAGCCGCCAAAAAAAGAAGGTCTTATGATTATTATTCCCCGGGCGGGAAAACGGGGCTGAGACCGGATCGTGCGACGATTGTATACTGCAACAGAATCCGTGAGGCATACGGGGATGTCCCGATAATCCTTGGCGGCCTTGAGGCTTCGCTGCGCCGGTTTGCGCATTACGATTACTGGAGCGATAAGGTGCGCCGTAGCCTGCTTGTGGACAGCCGCGCGGATCTGCTGACTTACGGTATGGGGGAGAAAATACTCGTGCGGCTGGCTGAGCTGTTGGACCGGGGGATACCGGTAAAAAAGATACGGGATGTACGGGGAACGGTGTATCTGGCGCGGCGCGGCGATGCTATCCCCTGCGGGACGGAAGAAAAGCCGGCTGTAGGCTTCTGGGACTATGATACACTGAAAGAGGACAAAACCGCGTATGCGGAAGCGTTTGCGGTGCAGTACCGCAACCAGGACAGCGTGACCGGACGCGTTCTTGTGGAATATTACGGGGAGAAAATGTTGGTGCAGAATCCGCCCATGCCGCCGCTGTCTCGCGGGGAGCTGGACGCTGTGTACGCGCTGCCCTATATGCGCGCTCCGCATCCGTCCTATGAAAAGGAAGGCGGGGTACCGGCAATTCGGGAGGTGGAATTTTCCCTGACGCACAACAGGGGCTGCTTCGGCGGGTGCAACTTCTGTGCACTGGCGTTTCATCAGGGAAGAACGGTGCGTTCCAGAAGTATCGAAAGCGTCGTGGAGGAGGCAAAGCTTCTGACAAGCCTTCCGAATTTTAAGGGATATATACACGATGTCGGCGGGCCGACAGCCAATTTTCGTTCGCCTGCTTGTGAGAAGCAGTTAAAAAACGGCGTTTGCCCGACGCGTAAATGTCTGGTGCCGGCTCCGTGCAAACATTTGAAGGCGGATCACAGCGAATATCTGCGGCTGCTCGAAGCAATCGAAGAGCTGCCTGGAGTAAAAAAAGTATTTATCCGTTCCGGAGTCCGTTTTGATTATCTTTTGGCAGATCATACGTGTTCAGGCGAAAAATTCATGCAAAAGCTGGTTCGGGATCACGTAAGCGGACAGCTTAAGGTTGCACCGGAACACTGCTCCCCTGATGTGCTCCGGCTGATGGGAAAACCGGAGATCGGCGTTTATGAAGCGTTCCGTGACAGATTTTTCAGGGAGACGGCCGCTTGCGGCAAGGAACAGTATCTGGTGCCGTATCTGATGTCGAGTCATCCGGGCAGTACGCTTTCAGATGCCGTGAAGCTTGCTGTATATCTGAAAAAACAGGGGTATCAGCCTGAACAGGTTCAGGATTTTTATCCGACGCCCGGGACGGCATCCACCGTTATGTTTTATACGGGAATCAATCCGTTTACCATGAAACCTGTGTATGTAGCCCGAACGTATGAGGAGAAACAGATGCAGCGTGCGTTGCTGCAGTTTGCCCGCCCGGAATACGCAGAACGTGTACGGAAAGCGCTGAGAGCGTGCGGACGCGGAGATCTCATTGGGTTCGGAAAAGACTGCCTTGTCAGACCGGAAGCAAAAAAATCCGAGTTAAAACAGCACACAGCCGATGAGCAGCGCAGGACTAAGAAAAGGACAGCAGGAAAAAAAGAGAGAAAAAACTCCGGCAGAACAAAAGCAGAGAGGCGTGTCGGCGGCAGAAATAAAATAAAATAGTATTTTGCTGCGCAAAGTTATGTAACTATGAAATTCATTGAAAATGCTAACTTTTCGCCAAATAAAGAAACACAAAACTACTGTGAATTTTGATATGTGTCCAATGGCCGGCAATTTTTCTAAGAGAACATACTACGATGCGGGCAGTAGGGGTTACCACATTATATGTGAGGGCGAAAGCAACGAATGCTTTCGCCCTCTTGTCTGCCGGCATAAGCAGGAAAAATACATTGTACTGTGCAGCATGCCTTTCACTGATACATATTTTTTCTGCTCATTTTTACTGAGGGGACAACGTCATTTGAATCGATCACGCATGAAAGCATGAAACGAGAAGAGAAATATTTTGAGAAACCTCAAAATTTCTATAAGCCATAAAAGATATATGGTTTGGTCCGTATATTACATAAGAGTTCATATTTCAGGGGCTGTTTTGCTTAACAAGGCATTTGCATAGAGCAACGCCAATCGATAAATTGATATCATAATTTAGACAAAAATATAAGGAAGTCAGGTACTTTAGGGGTGTACCCGACTTCCTCATTTCCACATAAACGGACACATATAACTTAATCCAAGCTATGATATATATTATACGGTATTTTTATTAATAAATCAATAATCAAATTTGCCAAATAAACATAAAAATTGACAAATAATTTCGACAAAATATATAAAATTGTCCAACAAAAGTGACAGATTTTGCAGGGGGAGGGCAGAGGCGTTTATTTAATGGCATGTATAAAGGAGCGCTGCGTACTCTAATCGGACTGCATTACGTGATCGACTTTAACAACCAAGCGAATTCGAGTATCTGCCGCTTCCGCTCTTTCCCGAATCACTGCCAGATTTCTGCTTATACGGTCCGGCTTTTGGGATATCGGTACCTCCATATCGAAAATTATATTGATACGTTCATCTCCGTCCGTGACCCGGAAATCGTGGATTTTGTAGGAGGGTTCCACACTTGCTATAACTTCTGAGATGAGCCTGTGCAGTGCATCAACTTTTTCATTGTTGACTGTGATGGGATCCATGTGTATAACCAGGACAAGGCCCAGTTCTTCTAAGGCGCGCTGTTCGATCGCATCAATGATTTCATGTATCCTTACGATATCGGAATCATCCGGCACTTCCGCGTGGACGGATGCAATTGTTCGGCCCGGCCCGTAATCGTGGACGATCAGATCGTGAACGCCAACAATTCCCTCACCTGACAAAACGAGTGCTTCAATTCGTCTGACAAGATCCGCGTCAGGCGGCGAACCCAGAAGAAGACCGATGGTTTCCTTTGCGATACCGTAACCTGCGCGCAGTATCAGGAGAGAGACAAGGATGCCCATAATACCGTCGATTGGAAAATTTACATATTTTGCGGCGATTGCGGCTACGATAACAGCGCCTGTCGCAGCAGCATCATTCAGGCTGTCGGAAGCGGCGGCGCGGAGAACACCGGACTGTATGGTTTTTCCGATATAGCGGTTATAGGAGAACATCCATACTTTTACAAATGCGGATATAAGCAGGATCAAAAGCGCAGGCCATGAAAAAATTACGGGCTCCGGAGAAAAAATTTTTGCGGCGGACGAACGGAAAAGCTCAAATCCGACCAGTATGATAAGAAAGGAAACGGCAAGAGAGGCGATGTATTCCAGCCTGCCGTGCCCGAACGGATGCTCCGCGTCGGGACGCTGGCTGCTGAGCTTTGCAGTGACAGCGGAAATCAGCGAGGAACCCATATCGGATAAATTGTTAAAGGCGTCCGAGGTGATGGCTATAGAATGCGTCATGGTGCCGGCAATGAGCTTGATAATGAAAAGAAACAGGTTGCATACAATACCCATCACACCGGCGAGCATGCCGTATGCGGCACGAACCCTCAGATTTTCTGTGTCGGAAGCGTTTGGGATAAAGGCTTTGATCAGCAGCTTAACCATACAAATGTCCGTGCCTTTCCTAAAGAATACGGCCTTCAACCGGTGATACGGAGGCGGAAAGCCGGTTTTGTTTTTACTCCGCCGCACCTTTTCATCATATGCGTTTTAGCCAAATTGTGACAGCATCAGTCCCGATTGAACCGAATTAGCGGCCGGCATCCGGCAGAAACGTATCCAGTTCGACCGCCTTCTGCTCGCCGGTAACCATGTGTTTCAGGATACCGCGTCCTTTTTCAATTTCCTCGTCTCCGAGGACAAGCGTATACACAGCGCCCGTTTTATCTGCGTATTTCATCTGTGCTTTCAGACTTCTGCCTACAATATCGCATTCCGCCCAGATTCCCTCGGAGCGGAGACGCTGGACGACAGCGAGCGCACGAAGGGCAGCCGTACTGCCCACTGAGGCAATATACAGCAGAGGACGCTCGGACGGAATCTGCTGAACTCCGGATTGCGCCATCGCTTCAATCAGCCGCGTGATGCCCATGGCAAATCCGATACCGGAAAGCGCCGGACCGCCGAGCTCGCGCACAAGGCCGTCATAACGGCCGCCGCCGCATATGGTGCTCTGGGCGCCGATTCCCTCAGCAATGAATTCAAAAACCGTACGTGTATAGTAATCCAGTCCCCGCACAATTTTGGGATCGATTTGATACGGTATACTGAGTACGGTCAGCGCTTCCTTCAGCCCCTCCATGTGAGCGCTGCAATCCTGACAGAGATGTTCCGTCGTTTTCGGAGCCGCTTCGGCAATGGCTGCGCATTCGGGATTCTTGCAGTCGAGAATGCGCAGCGGATTTTTCTCCAGTCTCTCGCGGCAGGTCTCGCACAGCGAATCCTTTTTGGCTTCAAAATACCGTTTCAGGGCATCATGGTAGAGCGGACGGCAGGTGTGACAGCCGATGGAGTTGATGTGCAGACGAACGCCGCAGATTTCGAGTGCGTTTATCAGTTCGTAGGCCAGAGAAATGATTTCAGCATCCGCCGCAGCCGACTCAGCGCCGAAAAGCTCTGTGCCGAATTGATAGAATTCGCGGCTGCGGCCTGCCTGCGGCTTCTCGTACCGGAAGCAGTTGATGAGATAATACAGCTTGAGGGGCATAGCGTCCGAGCATTTGCCGTTTTCAATAATCGAACGGACAATGCAGGCCGTACCCTCGGGGCGAAGCGCAAACTGTCTGCCCTCTTTATCCGAAAACGAATACATTTCCTTCTGCACAACATCGGTTGTATTGCCGACGCCGCGCTGGAACAGATCGATCTGTTCAAAGGTAGGAAAGCGGATTTCCTCAAAACCGTATTTTTTGCAGATCTGACGCGCTGTGTTTTCTATTTTGTGCCAGATCGGGATATCCTTTGGAAGGATATCGATTGTTCCCCTTGGCTTTTGAAATTTTACTGACATGGCTTGTGTCCGCCTCCTTTTTCGGTGTGGTAACTATTTGATAAACTTGTATAGGGACGTAATGAAGCTTCGGACGCGGGTTCGCCGCCCACGCACTGGCCTTCAGCCGGTGCTTTGCATGCCGCGGCCGAATTTTTTCAGCAAGACAACGCTTGCAGACTTGTAAACCGGCTCAGAAAGTTTCACAAAATCCCTTTTGCATTCTTTCGGAAAAGGACAGAATGGAGGAGAGAATATAATTGCTCACATACATGCCCTTGACAGTGAATGCATATTTTGATCCTGTATGTGTGACGAATCCGCCGGAAATGTATTCTTCGAGCTTTGCTCCGTAGGTTTCATCAAAATCCTTGCCGAACAGCGCCAGATATTCCTCGCTGTCCAGACCTTCTGACAGGCGCATGCGCAGCATAATGTATTCGTTTTCCCTCTCCGTCTCGTTTACGGTATAGTTTTCGTCGAGAATGTAGGAAGGAATTGTTTTGGATTTTTCGCTCAGCGCTTTCAAATACAGCGGAAGGGAGCGCTGGATACTGTATCTGGTGCCGCCGAAGCAGGAGTGGGATCCCGGGCCGCAGCCGATGTATTCCTCGCAGTTCCAGTATTTCAGGTTATGGCGGCACTGATAGCCCTTGCGCGCAAAATTGGAGATCTCATATTGCTCCCATCCATGTTCCGAAAGCAGGGAAATGGCTTCCGTATACATGTTATATTCCGTTTCCTCGTCAGGCAAAACAAGCGTTTCCTTCTGACGGTCGAACGGGGTGCCTTCCTCGATTTTCAGGCCGTACAGGGATATATGCTCCGGTTTCATGGAGATGACAAACTGAAGCGTTTCCCGGAAGCTCTCTGTTGTCTGGCCGGGGATGCCGTACATCAAGTCTATGTTGATATTTTGGAAATCCGCTTCGCGCGCCAGTCGGAAAGCCGCAGACATGTCCTTGACCGTATGGATGCGAGACAGAGCCGCCAGCTCTTCGTTGTTTGCGGACTGCGCACCGATGGAAAGGCGGTTCACGCCGTACTTGCGAAGCTGCTTCAGAAGCTTGAGATCCGCAGTCCCCGGGTTCATCTCGACAGTGAATTCGGGGTTTTCCGTCAGATAAAAGGAGTTGGAAATCTCTTTCACGAGCTTCAGCAGACATTTCGGATCCAGAGCAGTCGGCGTGCCGCCGCCGATGTAGATCGTGTCTATGTTGTACTGCGTGGTTCTTTCGCTGACAGTCTGCAGATGATGGATTGCCGCTTTGGTATACGGCTTCATCATGCCTTCGTTTTTGTCTGTTTCTACGGAATAAAAGTCACAGTATGCACATTTCCGTTTACAGAACGGAATATGGAGATAGATTCCTAATGTCCTGTATTCCTGGTTTTCCATGGCAAGGTTTCCTTTCAGGTTTTTTTCAGGATAAAGAGGATTCCGGATTTTCGCCCGCACCGTTATCGCAGATGAACGGGAATGCATGCGGTATAGCGAGGCAAAAACTATTCATCGAGCTTCAGCACTGCCATGAAGGCCTCCTGAGGCACTTCGACCGAACCGAGCTGCCGCATGCGCTTTTTACCTTCCTTCTGCTTTTCCAGCAGCTTTTTCTTACGCGTGATGTCGCCGCCATAGCATTTGGCAAGAACGTCTTTTCTCATGGCTTTGACAGTTTCCCGTGCGATGATTTTCCCGCCGATGGCGGCCTGCACGGGTACCTCGAAGAGCTGACGCGGGATATTATCTTTCAGCTTTTCCACGATACGTCTCGCCCGCCCGTAGGCCTTGTCAGCATGCACGATAAAAGACAGCGCGTCCACGACGTCGCCGTTGAGAAGAATATCCAGCTTGACCAGCCTGCTCGGCGTGTATCCCGTCAGCTCATAATCGAGGGAGGCGTAGCCCTTGCTGCGGCTTTTCAGCGCGTCAAAAAAATCATAGACAATTTCATTCAGGGGCAGGCGGTAATGAAGCTCCGCGCGGTCCGTATCGAGATATTTCATGTCGTCGAAAATACCGCGCCGGTCCTGGCACAGCTCCATGATGCTTCCCACAAATTCTGTAGGCGTTATAATGCTGCCCTTTACCATAGGCTCTTCCGCCACGTCGATTTCATCCGGCGGCGGATAATTCAGGGGATTGTCAATATAAACGGTCTCACCGCTCTTTTTTTTGATTTTATAGATAACGCTGGGCGCTGTGGTGATAAGATCAAGATTGAATTCCCGCTCCAGACGCTCCTGAATGATTTCCATGTGCAAAAGTCCCAAAAAGCCGCAGCGGTAACCGAAGCCGAGCGCGGCGGAGGTTTCCGGTTCATAGACCAAGGAGGAGTCGTTTAGCTGAAGCTTGTCCAGCGCGTCCCGCAGATCGGAGTATTTCGATCCGTCAGCCGGATAGATACCCGAATACACCATGGGCAGCGCCTGCTTGAAACCCGGATACGGCGTGTCTGTGCCGCCTTCCACAGTGGTGACGGTATCTCCGACGCGTGTATCCGCGACATTTTTAATGGAAGCAGTGATATAGCCGACCTCTCCGGCCTTCAGTTCCTGCTGCGGCGTCAGGCCGAACGCGTTCATATGGCCGACCTCCACAACCTCAAACTGCGCGCCCGTATTCATCATACGAATCTTGTCTCCGGCGTGAAGAGTGCCGTCGAACACACGGACGTAAACCACCACGCCGAGATACGCGTCGTAATAGGAGTCAAAAATCAGGCATTTCAGCGGCGCGTTGGCGTCTCCGACAGGCGCGGGAATGTCTGATACAATTTTTTCAAGAACATCTCCGATATTCAGCCCCATTTTGGCGGATACGGCCGGACAGCCCTCTGCGGGAATACCGATGACGTCCTCGATTTCCGCGCGCACTTTTTCGGCGTCGGCGGAGGGAAGGTCGATTTTATTGATGACCGGCAGAATTTCCAAATTGTTGTCTACGGCAAGGTAGGCGTTAGCGAGCGTCTGTGCCTCAATTCCCTGAGTGGCGTCCACAATCAGAATAGCGCCTTCGCACGCGTTCAGCGAACGGGAGACCTCGTAATTGAAGTCCACGTGACCGGGCGTATCAATCAGATTGAAGGTGTAGGTGACGCCGTCCTTTGCGGTATACAGCAGACGGACAGCGCGCGCTTTTATAGTGATGCCGCGTTCTCTCTCAATATCCATGCTGTCCAGAAGCTGTTCGGACATTTCCCGCTTTTCCACCGTATCCGTTGCCTCCAGTATACGGTCGGCCAGCGTGGATTTTCCGTGATCAATGTGAGCGATAATGCAGAAATTTCTGATAAGTTCTTGTTTCGACATATGTTATCCTTACTTAGTTTATTGAAGAATCGATTTCATTTGCATGCGAAATTGTGCGGTAAGATCTGAACAAAAGTAAAACTCAGCGGTTGAAGTCAAAATGCCGATACATTTATTTATTATACAACATTTCTGACTGTAAAATCAAGGGCAATTCTATAAATTCATGCTGATTTTTCCCAAAAACGATTTATTTTTCCGGTACAAGGCTGCGGGGAACCGTTATTTTAGTGCGCGTACCGTTACCGGCTGTCAGGTTTTTATCCGAAAAAGCAAGAGGCGGCATGTGTTTTAAAATAGTGACCGAATAAATTTGCAAAAATAATTGATTTTTTGTGGAATCTTTTGTATAATAATAGAAAATGATAATAAACGTGTCTTTTTCTGCGGCAAACCCGATATACAATGAAAAGCAGGCGGGGCTTTGAGGGCGGCGGAAGAACCGTTTCGGGGAGGAACCATGAAGCCGTATGGTGTTTTTCGTAAAACGATTATTTTTTCGTGGCTGAAGCTTCTTCTGTGCTTTGCGTATATTGTATTGTGTACGGTTCTGTTTGCCGTGCTTGTGGGGCTGGGCTCGCTCGCCTCTGATGTCTTTGCCGCGGTGATGTTTGTCGTATGGATTCCGCTGTGCGCCGTTGTATACTACACTTTCAGACAGTATCTCGGTTTTCTTGTTGAAACCGGGCATATTGCTGCCGCTGCGGGCTTTTACGGGAACAGCCGCCGGAAAAGTGAGCAGGTTTCGGATTCTGCTGAGTATGTAATGCGGCGTTTTGTTTCGGCACAGAACTATTTTATCTGTGAGCGTATGGTCAAGGGAGCTGCCGGACAGCTTCGCCGGGCAGGGGAACGGTCTGCGGACAGCGGAGAGGATATCCCGGGCATAGCCGCTCTCAATACCATCGGCGCCTTTGTGCAGCATTTGCTGTTCCGGTATCCGGTTTCCTGGTGCATGTCGTATGCGCTGGCTCGCCCGCATCAGCCTTTGTTGGAAGCTTTGGCGGACGGCACCGCTGTTTTCGCTGTCAGATACAGGAAACTGATGAAAAAAGCTTCGGAAATTACGGTAGCCATGGCGGTATTTATGGTGGTGGGAACCGTGGCGCTCTCTTTTTTGTTTCTTTTTCTGTTCCGGCTGATGTCATTGGCACAATTTTCGTACTTTGCCGTTATTTTGGCTTTTGCGGTAATATACAGTTTGAAATATGCGTTTTTTGACAGTCTGTTTTTTATAAAAACACTGCGCATGTATTTGAATGAGGCGGCACATACACGTATTACCGAACCGGTGCGCAAAAGTCTGTGCCGTATGTCCCGCGCATACAGAATCCTGCTGGGAAACGCGCGCCGTTCCGCTAACCGGAGAGTTGCCGCAGGAGAGAACAACGGAACTATGGCTCTTGACGGCGGGGAAGGACGGAGGACGCAGAGTGATGCATATCTTGACAGGCGGAGGTGAACGGTTTCGGCGTCACCCCCGCCTTTTTTAAATGTTATCGGGAGAGACGGACGAAAGGTACGGAGGCTTTCATAACATAAAAAGTACACACACCAAAAAACAGAGGAGGATTTACTTTGGTTAAGGAAGCTTAGAAATGACGTATGGGATTTATTAAATTTGTTATCAACTGGCATCAAAAGAAGAAACAGGAAAGAAACGCTGTCTGCAATAAACTAATTGCTTGTATTGAAGAAGCTCTGGGGCTGTTCCAATTATCACGTAAACGGTTGTACCTATAAGCGTAAAATACAGCAATCAACAAAAGCCGACGCCGCATATCCACCCGAATGACCGCGGAAAGGAACAATCACCTTGCAGCGGTCGAATTCGCTCAAAAGCAAATCTTTTCAGAGGGCAGTGCCAAGGACAGGCATTGCCCTCTGTTCATTCATATATCAGCGGCAGACCTGCATATAGTTTAATGCGCATGGAATTTTATTGCTGTAAAGCTGAAGCAAAGAGGAGGTGCAAAAAACGATGGACAAACAGCAGGAAGCCTGTCAGATGCTGATTGTCAGAAAGACAGTCCAAGAAAACGGCATTCGGTTTGCGGATATTCAGATAACCTATCCGAAGCTGTTGCAAAAAGAAACGGCCCCGGCGGAAGAGAGGCAGACGAAAAAGAACACCGGCAAACATGTAAGGCGAACCTCTGAACGGAAAGATTGTACAGGAGCTGTTAACGCGCATTTTGCCTCGGTGGCCGGAAATTTTTATAAATACTGCACAGAGCAGCTTGCGGAAATCGAGCGAAGTCGATATGAGCAAATGACAGAGCCGAACAAACGGTTTCTCTATCGTGGAGTCAAAGCGGGTATGTATTTTGAGCTGAATATTTTTGAAGAGCTTATGAGCGTCAAAATGACCGCGACCGTTACGCGGGGCGCACAGATCGAAGGTTATTCCAGAAACGCCGAGGTATGGGACCTGCGGAAAGGCTGCCTTGTGCCCGCCTCGGAGGTGTTTGGAAACAAATGGAAAAAGCTGCGGGCAAAGATTAAAACGGATTCCGGCGTTTTGCCGTCGGACAGCAGCTGGTATCTGACGGGAAGTCAGGAGGCTGTTGTGTTCACAAATGTTTTCGGCTGTCCAAACCGAAACGGTGGCGGGCGGAGACAGCAGACGGTCTTTGAACGAAAAATTGAGCTGAACGCGCCTGTAAAGATATGAGCTCTCCTGTCTCTGATAGAAAGAAACCGGCACGCCTGACAAAAGCGCGCCGGTCTCCTTAAAATTCCGTCCTTGGAGGCGATTTTCAGGTTTCATTCAGCCATTCCCGGATAATGCGTTCAGCTTTTTCATTATCCGTGCTGACGCAGTAGATATAATAAACGCCGCTTGAGTGCATGACGGCGCCGGCAAGCTTCGGAACTTCGGAAGGACGGTAGTCGGCAAAATCTGATTGCTGTTTTTGGTGATAGGCTTCCATTTTATCGGCAATCTGTTCGGCTGCTTCTATGCTTTCGGCTTCAAACAGGATAAATTCTTCTGCCGTTGCCATGCTTCCTGCATAGGATACGGCGTTCCGCACCAGTCCCGTACATCCGAATATGGCCGGAATTGCTGCCGGAGAGGCAGCCGTCATGTTTTCGGTGAAAATCTGACTTTGAAGCAGACAGGATGCCAAGCTCTCAAGATTTTTTTCAGCTATAGGCAGTTCGGTTGACAGGTTGCCGTCTCTGATGCACCCGTATCCGCTGGAGGGTCATCACGGTCGCAGCCTACGCCCGAGGTGAGCATCAAAAGTACGACTGCGCATGCAATGATTCGGTTCCGTTGCTTTTTCATTGTCGGTTTCATGTCCTTTCCGGGCTTATGCTGCCCTGTTTTCAGACAAGCTCATTAATAATGATGGATTTGTCAAAATGCTAGCCCCTGGCGAGTGCCGTCAGGTAAGAGTATGGCTGCGGAGATAGTCTGCCCACATGTCGATATAATATTTTGATAAATGGATGCCATCGCTGGTTGCATCTGCCGGCAGAACGCCGTCCGCCGTACACAGTCCGGCTGCTGTATTGACGAGACATACGCCTTTTCGGGAAGCCATTTCCGCTATGGCTTGATTAAATTCCATGATTCGCTGATTTGTTATGGTTTCTTCATATTCCGGAGATGTCAGATACACCTCTTCGTTTATTGGAAGTATCGTCTGGATATAAATCACTGCGTTCGGCCGGGCCTCCTTAACAGCGTCGACAAGCTCCTCGTATTTTGCGGTAAAAGCGTTGACGGAGGTCCAGCCTACTTCGTTAATTCCAAACATAAGATAAACCTTTGAGCAATTCTCGTTCTGTCGGAGCGCCTCCAGCGCGGTGAGCGCGACGCCGTTTTCGTCTGTTACAAGCTCCTTGGAAAAAACATGGAAAACCGAGAGACCGATGTTTGCATAAAACTGGGCCGGCAGAGGGCCGACCTTCTGCAAGCCTACTACCAGAGAATTACCGATGAAAACAGCATCTTCAAAGTAGCTGTCGCTGACCGGAGGGGATTCGGGCAGCTCATTAGGCGCGGAAAAGGGACCGGGAGCCGGCGGCGGTTCCGGGATAGACGATGTATCGGGAGAATGGGTATCGGTTGCTGGATCTGATGTTAATTCCGCTGTATCCGTTGTCTGGGGAAAAATGTCGCTTTCCGAAAGGGCTTTTGGTGTATATGCGTCCGACGGACCGTAATGCATAAGGGCTGCG